>JAKAAV010000111.1 GCA_021802185.1 Chloroflexota bacterium
CGTCCACGTCGGGAGCGAGGCGAGCGCCGACGGCGATGGCAGGAGCCACAGGCCGTGAGGCCCCGGCGCGCGCTCCCCATGGTCGCGGACCAGCCGATGCAGCGCTCCGAACGCCTCCGCCCGCGTCACTCGCTGTTCGAGGATCGCGGGCACGAGCGCGTCGAGCACGGCAGCGGTGCGGCCGATCCGGAGCCCGCGGAGCCGGAGGCGGAGCCGAGCCAGGCCGGCGTGTCCGGGCACGTACTCATCCGCGGCCGCGTCGTCCAGGCCCACCAGTGCCGGCACGGCATCGAGCGCCCACGCCGCCCCGGGACCCCACGCCTCGGCGACCAGCAGGTCCCGGTCGAGGGCGAGGTGGAGCGTGACGGGACCCTCGGGCGAGCGCCAGGCACGCGTCGCCCGGGCAGGCGAGAGCCGCATCGTCGGGTCGTGGAGGCCGCGGCGGAGCGGCCCGAGGGTGAGCTCGAGGTCGAGCGGGACGGCCACGGGGATGTCGCGACGCACCCTGGCATGCTACGGCCCCTCCGGAGCGCTCGGTCGCGGAGATGGGGCACACTTTCCGCCTCGGCTGGTCGAACGCCAGGGGGAAAGGAATGCATCGCAGGATCGGGCAACTGATCGACGAGCAGGCTCGGTGGGCCCGGCCGCTCGGCGAATGGAACCAGCGGTGGCTGGCACAGGTCTTCGACCGGACGCGGCCGCTGAAGGACGTCCTGAACGGGGTGTGGCTCGGCCATCCCGTCCATCCCGCAGTGACCGACGTGCCGGTCGGAGCGCTCACTGCCGGAGTCGTGCTCGACATGGCCGGCCACGAGCGCGCCGCCGACCTCGCGCTCGCGACGGCCGTGGCGGGCATGGCGGCATCGGCCGTGACCGGCGCCGCCGACGCGGTCGACACGTACGGCGGACCGCAGGTGCAGGCCACGGTCCACGCGTCGATCATGGGCGCGAGCCTCGCGGCCTGCCTCGCCTCGCTCGGGCTCCGTGCGACCTCGATCCGTGCGCTCCGGCCGGTTGCCGTCGCGCTCTCCCTCGCGGGGTATGCGGGAGTGGCGGCCGGGGCCTACGTGGGCGGCGAGCTGACGTATGGGTCCGGCAACATGGTCGACAGGCACGCGTGGGACTCGCGTCGCGCGAAGTGGCGAACGCTCGACGTCAACGAGGTGCCGGACCGGACGCTGGTCCGTGCGAACGCGGGGAAGACCGCGCTCGTGCTGTGGCGCGACGGCGACGAGATCGTCGCGCTCGACGCGACGTGCGCGCACGCCGGGGGGCCGCTCGACGAGGGCACGATCGAGGACGGGTGCGTGCAGTGCCCGTGGCACGGGTCGCGGTTCGCGCTCTCGGACGGCCGTGTGGTGCGCGGGCCGTCCGTCTACGACCAGCCCGCGTGGGAAATCCGCAGGGCGGACGACGGGCACTTGGAGGCCAGGCAGAAGCCCGCCCTGATCGCGTAGACCTCGTCGCCGATCGAACCGGCAACCCCGGGGCCGCCCTCAGCCGGCCGCGGCGGCGAGTCCGAGCGGGGCGGCGAGTCCGAGCGCGGCGGCGAGTCCGAGCGCGGCGGCGGGTCCGAGCGCGGCGGCGAGGCTCAGTCCGTGCCCGAGCCGGCGCCCGAGCCCGAGGTCCAACCGGAGGCCCAGGCCCCGCCCGCCGCTCGCCGGGCAGAGCCTCAGCTGGCGGGCGGGGTTGCCGCGGCGATGTCGGGCGACTGCCAGATGTTCGCCTTCGCCTTCTGCGCCGCGTACCAGTTGGTGAACGCCGATCCCTGCAGAGTGGAGAGCTGCGACGAGTCGACCTTGCGCGACTCCTTCTGGCTCACCTCGTACAGGTAGATCCCGTCCGACTTCGTCTGGGGCTGGCTGACCTGCCCGACCTTCAGCGAGAACAGCACGTCCTGCGTCTGCTGATCGAGCTGGTACGGGGCGATCCAGCCCATGTCGCCGCCCGACGCCGCGTCGGTCGCATCGGAGTTCGCCTTCGCGATCGCCGAGAAGCTCGCGCCCGGAGCCGCCAGATCCTTCTGGACCTGCTTGAGCCGGTCCTGCGGCGAAGGCCGGCTGCCCTCGAACAGGATCACGTGGTACCCGTACTGGCTCTTCACCGGGCCGATGATCTCGTCGATCTGGTGCGTCCCGGTGAACAGCGGGCCGGAGAACGCGGGCACCATCTGCGCCTGCGTGAACCAGCCGAGCTCGCCGCCGTTCGCCCCCGATGTCGTGTCGTTGCTGTCCGACTTGGCGAGTTTCGCGAACTCGGCCGCGCGCTGGGTCGGGTCCGAGATGGCGCGCAGCTGCGCCGCGAGGGCATCGGCCTTCTTCTGAGCGGCGGCCCATGACGGGTCACTCGCCGGAATCGACGAGGCGTTGTTGGGGTTGCCCTTCGGGCTGATCAGGATGTGCGCCGCCTTCACCTCGGGTCCCGTGATCGGGTTCCCGTTCGCATCCGTCGTCGCGATCTTGATCTCCCAGGCGTGGACCTGCTCGATGTTTCCGGTGGTCATCTTCTTCGTGATGGCGTCCTGGAGCTTCTGCGACAGCAGGTTGTAGTACACGGCCTGCCGGTACGCGGCGTAGTTGACGCCCGCGGACTCGATGTTCTTCTGGAAGTTCGGGTCCGTCTTCGGGGCCACGATGTCGGTGACCTTGCCGATCCGGTACACGCCGTCGGCGCCCTTCACGACCCCGGTCATGCCGTTCAGCGGCAGCTTGAACAGGTCGTTGACCCAGGTCTGATCGACCGTGTTGGTCGACGTGATGTACCCGTAGTCGCCGCCCTTCGTAGCACTCGGGTCGGTGCTGTACTGCTTCGCGACGGTCGCCCATGGGGTGCCCGCCTTGATCGCAGCGAGCGCGGCGTCGGCCGCCGCCTTGGCCGCGGCGTCCTGCGCCGGGGTGGGCCCGGTCGAAGCGGACGGGGACGGCGACGCGTTCGGGGCGGCCGAGGCGCCCGCGGAGGCGCCGGGTGCGGTCGACGCGGCGGGGGCCGTAGAGGCGGAGGCGCTCGCGGACGGCGAAGCGGAGGCCGAGCCCGAGGCGGACGGCGACGCGCCTGCGCCTGCGGATGCGCTCGGAGAGGGCGTCGGGGTGGCCTGGGCGGCCGGGGTCGCGCCGGGGGCGACGAAGATCGCGAGCACCTTCCGCTGCTCCGGCGACGTCGCCTCCTGCTTGAGCTCGTTGTCGACGTCCGACTGCGAGACGGTCACGCCCTGCTGCTTCGCCAGCTGCGACTGGAGAACGCCGTCGATGAGCTCGCTCGCCGCGGTCTGGGGCAGCGACTGGAGCTCCTGCTGGAGGTACTGCGCCTCCTGAGAGGCCGTCGTCTGATCCACCGCGCCGGACGCCACCTCGCTCTGGAGAGACGCCAGGATGGTGTTGATCCGGTACGCGTCGACGGTCTGCTGCTCGTGCCACTGGTCCTTCGAGATCGAGACGCCGTTGACCGTCGCAATGGCGGCGAGGTGGTCGCCGTAGTACATCGCCCCGACGGCCCCGGCAAGGACCGCGATCGCGACGACGATCACCGCGATGAACCCGAACGTGACGAGGATCTGCTGCCGCTGCTCCTGCCCCATCGACGAGGAGCGCTTGCGGTGCGGGGCGGCCCTTGGCGTGCGAAAGGTCATGGTCGTTCGACGTTCCCTGTGTGTGATGGCGAGCGAGGCGGCGCGGGGAGCGCGCCGCGGAACTGCAAGAGTACCGCCTCGGGCGGGCGGTCCGCTGCAACCGCGGACGAATCTTCACCGTTTCTGCGCCGATCGGCGACGCTGACGCACCGTCGCTTCGTTGGCGGCGCGTGGCACATGCCCCGCGTCGCGTCAGGATCGCTGGCTGCCCTCGTTTCCGCGGTCCCGAAGGAACCGCTCGATGTCCGCGATCAGGTCGCCGCCGGACGGCGCCTGCTCCTCGTCGACCTTCGCCTCGAGCCGCGCGATGTGCTGGCGCGTCGATTCGTCAGACGCCACCGCGAGGTCCAGCCGCATCCGGATCTGCCGCGCCTCCTCGGGGAGGTCGCCGAGCGGGATCTCGCCGCCGAGATGCCGGCCGAGGATCCGCAGCAACTCGATCGCGGCGGCGGGCGACGGCCCGGTCACGTAATGGGGAACGTGGGCGAAGTAGCCGACGGCCGGGATTCCCGCCGCGGCGACGGCCATCTCCAGCACCGAGAGCGCGGCCGCGGGCACGCGCAGCACCCCTTCCGGACCGGGACCCACGCCGGCGCGGAGCAGGTCCGGCCTGGACGCCGTGCCCATGACCTGGACGGGCCGCGTGTGGGGCACCGCGCCCGGAATCGCGCCGACGCTCACCCATTCCGACACGTCCAGGCGTCGCGCGAGCTCGACCGTCGCGTCACACAGCTCGTGCCACCGGTAGTCGGGTTCGGGTCCGACGATCACGACGACGTCGCGCTCGCCCACCCGTGTCGACCGGATCGGGAGTTCCGGCCAGGTCAGCTCGCTCGGCCTGCCGTCGACGATTTCGAGCGACGGCCTCCGGGCCCGGTAGTCGAACAGCGCGTCCGGGTCGAATGTCCCGACGACGTCCGCGCCGTCGGCGAGCTGGCCGAGGGCGATGGTCGCGGCCGTGCCCGCGTCGACCCAGCCCTCGAACGCCACGAGCATCACGGGCTGCCGGATGGCGGGGACGTGGTCGAGGCGGTACAGCGGCACGGCGACAGGATATGACATGCCGCAGGCACGACGGGCGCCGACCCGTGGCGACCCGGACCACCGTCGGGTCGGTGCCGAACGATCGTCAGGGGAGCGGGCCGCAACGGATCGCGCGCAGGATCGTTCTGGCAGTCAGGGGCCCGGGTGAGTGGCCGGGCCAACGCCGAACGCAACCGGGTCAGCGCCACGCGTCATTCAGGCGCCGGAGCCATGCAGTGAGGACCAGCATGATCGGACGCATCGCCAGGTACGTGAGCCTCAGGGCCGCAACGGCGCTCGTGGTCGCGGCCGCGCTGCCCGTCGGGCTTGTCGCCGCGAGCGCGCTCGTCAGCCACCCCGCGACGGCGGGGCACACCGGATTCACGACGCCGAACCAGGCGGGTCTGACGATCCCGACCGCGTCGCCGGACCTCTCGGGTCTCGGCGCCGGCGCCACGGACACGCCCGATGCCACCGAGACGCCCGAGCCGACGGACACGCCCGATGCCACCGAGACGCCCGAGCCGACGGACACGCCCGATGCGGCCGCCGCGCCCGAGTCGACCGCCCGGCCGACCGACAACCACGGCTGGCTCGTATCGCAGGCGGCCGAGGACGAGTCCCTCGTCGGCGGCCCGAACGACAACCATGGCGGGTACGTCAGCGGCATCGCGCGCGGCGACAAGACGAACGGCCACACGTCGACCTGCGCGACCAGGACGCACGGCGAGTCAGAAGGTCACTGCATCGCCCCGGCGGCGGCCCCATCCGCGTCGCCGACGCCCACGGCGACCGAATAGCGCTCGCCGCCGGTCGCCGGCGCGCTCTCCCGAGACCCGACGGTCAGGTGGCGCAGGCGCCGAGGACGGCGTCGGAGACGGCGAAGTGGCCTTCGATCGAAAGGACCGTGGAGGGCACGGGCAGCCCACTCCAGCCCCTCCAGCGCGCCCTCGTGCTGCGCAAACGTGTGAAGCCGGAGGCAGACGAAGCCGAGGCGCGCGAACAGCCAGCGCGGAATGGCGAGTGCGCGTCCACGCGTCGCGACTGTGCTCACTCGCGGATCCCCGAACCCCTGTCGGGGCCGCGCACGGGCCAGGAGGGGTCCTGTGGATGGCCGAACCGCGCGAGCCGCGGCGGCGAACAGGATTGGGGGAAGTGGCTGGCGCGCCAGGATTCGAACCTGGAACCCCCTGATCCAGAGTCAGGTGCTCTACCGTTGAGCCACGCGCCAGCGGACTGGCACCGAATCCTAGCAGACGGCGCGACCGCTCCGGGCGCGGACGCGGCTCCGCGTCTGCAGATGATCTGGAGCCCGGCCTGTCGACCGGGCTCCAGGGATCCGGACCAGGGCGCCCGCTCGGCGCCGCGTCGGCTGGATCAGCTGATCGGACCGACCGTCCCGGTCACGCGGTTGGATGCCCCGCTGCCGGTCACCGTCGCGCGGAACTGCAGCCCGGAGTAGGCGCCGGATCCCACGTTCACCCAGGTGATCGTCCAGCGTCCCGTCGCGTCGCTGGTCGCGGACCAGACGCCGGTCCACGAGCCGCCGGCGTTCGTCATCTCGGACGTGCCCCACCACGTCCCGACGCCGTCCGGCTGCGTGTCACCGTTCACGGTGCGCGTCGAATCGCCGGTCAGCCGCGGATCGGCCACGTACTCGGTGCAGCTCGATTCGACGAGGCGTGTCTGCGTCACGCCATCCACCGTCGTCTCGGATCCGCCCGGTTGCAGGCTCCCCGAGTCGCATGTTTCGGTCCCCGTGACAGTGGCGATGGACGCCGGCTGCTCTCCTGCGGGCGACGCAGCGGCCGCCTCGATGACGCCCGTTGACGTGAAGTTCGTCCCGTCTGTGCCCGTCTGCGTGTACCGGTATTGCAGCCCCTCGTACGAACCGGTGCCGCGCATGACGGCTGCCATCCGGTGCGTCGTGTAGCCGGCCTCGACGAACCCTGCGAACGGTCCCGTCCATGTCCCGTCCGGTCCCTCGATGGTCGCCGTTCCCCAGAGGTCGGCGCTCTGGTCGGGCCGGATGTCGATGTTCACGTGGACCGTCGCCGGCCCGGAGACCCGCGGGTCCGAATTCCGGGTCGGACCGCCCAACACCATCCCCCGGATCTGCTCGACGCCGCCCACCGTCGTGTCCGTTCCTGGTTCTGTCACGTCGACCGTGTTGGAGCCGGTGACGACGACCGGTGACGGTGTGGGCACCGGGGTGGGTGCAGCGGTCCAGGTCGCCGCGGGCACGACGACGCCGCCCGGTGCGGGCTCGCGCCCGCCGCTGCCGAGCAGGATCGCGCCGGAGACGACGCCGACCGCGACGACGACGACGGCCGCCAGGCCGACGGCGAACGCGCGGCCGGCGTTGTTCGAGTGTCGTGGCGTGACCGGCGCGAGATGCATGCTGTCCATCGCGCTCCTCCAGGCGACGGAGCGCAGGAACCGCCGCCGCGGATGGGTCCGTGCGTGCTCGATCGCGGCCGCGACGGCTCGGTCCGGGGCCCCGAGTGGCCCGTCCTCCAGCCATTCCGCCAGCCGCATCTCGAAGTCGTCCTCGCGGTTCACGCCGGATGCCTCCAGGCGACGACGTTCCTCGCGTCCGCCTCGTACGCGGCCCGCAGGCTGCGCACCGCGTAATGCAG
>JAKAAV010000112.1 GCA_021802185.1 Chloroflexota bacterium
GAACAGCACCTGCCGCAGCCCCGAACGCAGCGCGCTCTGCCCGGTGACGATCGTGATGGCGGCGCCGACGCCGAACAGTGCGATTCCCGCGAGCACGAGCGACGCGATGATCGCCGGCGTCCCGCTCCCCACGAGGAACGGCAGCAGCGGCACGAACGCACCGGAAGCAAACAGCAGGAACGAGGTGAACGCGGCCTCGTAGGCCGAGCCGCCGAGCTCGTCCGGGTCGATCCCGAGCTCCTCGCGCGACAGCGTGTCCAGCGCCACGCGCGGATCGCCCTCCACGATCTGTTTCGCGAGCGCCCGGGCCTGCGCCTCCGGCACGCCCTTCGACTGGTAGATCAGCGCGAGCTCGACCTCCTCTTCCTCGGGGATCGCCTCGAGCTCCTCCCGCTCGACCCGGATCTGGTGCGAGTACAGCTCACGCGCGCTCTGCACCGACAGCCACTCGCCCAGGCCCATCGAGAAGGCGCCGGCGAGCAGGCCTGCGAGCCCCGCGATGACGACGGCGCCATTGCTGACGGCGGCGCCGGAGACGCCCATGATCAGGCTCGTGTTCGACAGCACGCCGTCGCTCGCGCCGAGGACGGCGGCGCGGAGGGCGTTCCCGCCCGTCGATCGATGCCGACCCTCGATGCGCGCGAGCTCCCCGCCGGCCAGCCCGGTGCCGCCGGCCAGCTCGCGGAACAGCCGCGCATGCGATCGCTCGTCCTGCGGCAGGCTCGTCCCGGCCGCCTCCGGCTGGGCGTCGTACATCGCCTGCGAGCGGCCTTCCTGCTCGGCAACGGTCGGTGCCACCACGCCGGCCCCGAACCGCCGCGCGACCCACCCGAGCACCTTCGCGCGCCAGGTCGGGCCCATGCTCGCCGTGTCGACGCCGGCGTCCTTGAGGCGCTGCTCCCAGACCGCCCCGTGGCGCCGCTCCGTGTCGGCGAGGCGCCGGTACAGCTCCTTGAGCGGTGCGTCCTTCTCGCCGTCGGCCATCGCGAGGTAGATGGCCACGCCGTCGATCTCGCCCTGGAGGTTCTCGCGATACCGCTTGATGTCGTCCTGGGTGGCGGTCGGCATATCGCAAGTGTAGGCGGCCGGGCTCGCAGCCGGCGGGGTTCGCAGCCGGCGGGGCTCGCAGCCTGCGGGGCTCGTGGGGGCCGGGCTCGTGGGGGCCGGGCTCGTGGAAGCCGCGCTCGCACGGGATGCGGCCCGACCCTGGTCGCGCCGGCGAAGGGGCCGATCGCGGAGCTACACCTCGGAACCGGGCGGCTGCGCGTCGTGGTCCGTGAAGTAGGACCGCCATGGGCCGCTTCCCGCGATGAACGGCTGCATCATCGCGCGCTCCCCCTGCACCGTGTGCATGAGGTCGTGACCCGCCCATTCGCTGAGCATCTCGCCGAGCGTCACCTGGCCCAGCTCGGCATGCCGCGCGGTGCGTCGCAGATCGTCGGGAGACAGCGCCGCGACGTCCTGCAGGCTCCGACCGCGGAGCGTCTCGAACTCCGCGACCAGCTCGTCCGGGTCGTCGGCGCCCTCGACTGCGCCAGCCGCGTCGGGGTCGTAGGCGGCGAAATCCCGACCGGCGCGGAAGGCCGCCAGTCGCACCGGAAAGACCTCGCGCTCGGTCGTCACCAGGTGACGCAGGCAGTCGAGCGCCGACCACTCGCCGCGCTTCGGCTTCCGATCGAGCAGGTCGGACGGCACGGCATGTGCGAGCGTGTTCCAGCGCTGCGGCGTCGTCGAGAGGATCGCCAGCACGTGCGGCAACAGGTCGTCCATCTGCGCTCCTTGCTCGTTGATGCCGGCGATCAGGCCGGCCGCTCGGTGTGCGACCCGGGCCACCGTGTTGCCGAGCTGCCAGGATCCGAGGCCGATGACCCCGGCCTCGATCCCGGTCGACCCGAGGGCGCGCTTGCCCATCGTCCTGTCCCCCGGCGGTTCGACAGCGACTGCGACGCCGTCATCGTACGCACGAATCGCGGGAGTCAGCGCGGGGAGGGTCAGGCTTCCGCCGGCACGACGCCTGGAGCCGGGGAACCGGCGGGATCGGCGGGATCGGCGGGATCGGCGGCGAGATGGGCCGCAGCCGGTTCCCGCATCGTCGAGTGGAGCGGGTCGAGCATCGCGACCGTCGACACGCCCGCCTCGAGGCTCTGCCTGAAGTTCCTGGCGACGGCGAGCGAGACGACGTTGCCCTTGTGTTCGAACCGGCCCATCGCTTCCGTGGCGGCGGCGAGGGCCTCCGGGATCAGGCCGCACAGACAGTCGACCTCGGCGAGACTCAGCAGCGCGTTTCCCTGCATCTCGACGTTGTCGGATTCGCCGATGATCCGCACGCTCTCGGCCGCCAGCGCCAGCGCCTCCTCGCAGCGGCCACGGCGTGCCAGGGACTTGGCCCGCGCGTTGCGCCACACCGCCTGCGTCTCGCGATCGTCCGGGGCCGCGATGTCCTCGCTCACCCGCGACATCTCCTCGGCCTCGTCGAGGCGGCCCTGCCGGTAGAGCGCCTCGGCCAGGAACGCGGCGGTCGTCGAGATGTAGTTGCGCTCGCCCATCGCGTCGAGCGTCTCGTAGTCCCCGCGCAGCTCCCGCCCCGCCGCGACCGGGTCCCCCGCGATCATCTCGACCCATCCCGAGTTGATCGAGGTGAGCGCCGCCAGCAGCTTGACTCCCAGCTCGTCGAGCGTCGCGCGGCTCCGCGTGTACAGCTCCCGCGCATGGTCGAAGTTGCCCTGCATCGATTCGAGGTGCGCGAGCACCGCGAGGATGAGGGACTCCGACTTCCGATCCCCCTGCGCCTGCTCGAGGAGGACCTCGCAGCGCTCGTAGGCCTGCCGCGCCGGCGTGCGCCCGAGCAACGCGCACATCGCGACAGAGGAGCGCGAACGCGTCTCCATCAGCCGGTCGTCGGCGAGCCGGGCGTGCTCGATCGCCCGCTCCGCGGCGTTCTCCGTGAACACGTACTTCCCGGTTCCGAAGCCGATCATCGTCAACAGCCGCCACGCCCGCGCGAGGCCGTCGTCGTCGCGCCCCGCCTCCAGGACCGAGATCAGCCCCTGGACCTGCGCGACGGCCTGCGCCTCTCCGCCGCCGAGCCCCGTCTGGTAGAAGCGCAGCTGCATCTGCATGATCTCGACGGTGGCGGCCATGCCGGCGTCGCCGCGTGCCGCGGCGCCTGAGCGCGACGCATCGAGCGCCTCTTCGGCGGCCGTGAACTCGCCGATCTCCATGAGCGCCTCGCCGGCGTCTCGCAGCAGGCGCGGTCGCGTGGCGTGGTCATCGGGGACGAGCGCCGCAGCGCGCCGCAGCAGGCTGGCCGCAGCCGGCATGTCGCCGCGCGCCATCGCCCGGCGGCCAGCCGATCCGAGCCGCCGCGACGCGTCGATGCCGATCTCGACCGCGTGGTCGTCGAGCGGCCCGAGGTCGCCCCGGTACCGGAACGCCTGCTCGAGGTGCCAGCCGAGGATCTCCTCGAACTCCTGCGCGCGCCCGGCTTCCGCGTTGACGCGATCGGCCCACACCACGAACTTCTCGTGGAACAGCGCGCGAGACCGCTTCAGCAGGCCCTGGTACGCGGCATCGCGGATCAGGATGTGCTGGAACCGGTAGCTCGGATCCGACTCGGACGACGACTCGCCCGCCCGCACCATCTGCTTCGCGGCCAGCGACGACAGATGCGACCAGAGGTCCTCCCGGACCTCGTCGGGCGCGAGCTCATGGACGGCCGCCGGCGCGAAGCTCAGGCCGATGACCGACGCGGGCTCGATGACGGAGCGCTCGGCCTGCGGCAGCTGGTCCAGGCGCGAAGCGAGCAGCGCGTGGATCGTCGGCGGGATCGAGATGGCCGACAGGTCGCCGGCAGCCATCCAGCGACCGTCGACGGACCGCAGCGAGCCGTTGTCGATGAGCATCGACAGCAGCTGCTCGACGAACAGCGGGTTGCCCTCCGACGCCGCCACGATCCGCGCCTGCACGCTCGGCGCGATGCCGGCCTGCCCGAGGAGGTTCTCCACGACCCTCCCGGCATCCGCGTCGGAGAGGGGCGTGAGCACGATCCGTGCCTGTCGCGGCGCCTCCGCCCAGTCGGCGTGCCGCTCGAGGAGCTCGTTGCGGGCGGTGCAGAGCAGCAGCACCGCGCCGTCCTGGGTCGACTCCGTGAGGTACGAGATGAGTTCGAGGAACGTCGCCTCCGCCCAGTGGATGTCGTCGAGGTGGACGACGACCGGCTGGTCCCCGGCAAGCGTCTCGAGGAACCTCCGGATGCCCCAGAAGAGCTCGGAGACCGGGAACGGGGCGTCGACGATCCCGACCGCGGCGCCGACGCGATCCGCGACGTCCTCGTGGCCCTCGCCGAGCAGCTCGGCCAGCCGCTGGCGCGCGGCCTCCGGCGGGTCGCCCTCGCCGATGTGCGCCGCCTCGCGGACGACCTCGACGATCGGCCAGAACGTGATGCCGTCGCCGTACGGCAGGCAGCGTCCGCGCATGACCTTCGCGCGCTGACTGACCGAGTCGAGGTACTCCTTCGTGAGCCGGGTCTTGCCGACGCCGGCGTCTCCGACCAGCGTCACCATCCGGCAACCGCGCTCCGCGATGGCGTCCGCGAGGGTCGCCTGCAGCAGCTCCATCTCGTGCTCGCGCCCGACGAGAGGCGCGTCCTGCCGGCGCGCGACCGCGTCCCCGCGACGGACGGCCAGGAGCCGGTACGCCGGAACCGGCTGCGCCTTGCCCTTCAGGGTCAGCGGCTCGACCTCCTCGATGTCGACCGCGTCCCGGACGAGCCGGTACGTGAGATCGCCGATGAGCACCTCGTGTACCGGCGCGGCCTGTTCGAGGCGTGCGGCGACGTTGACCGCGTCCCCCGTGACCAGGCGCTGCCCGACGCTCGCGTCGCCGGCCACGACCTCGCCGGTGTTCACGCCGATCGCGACGTCGAGCCGGATCTCGTGATCGGCCGCGAGACGTTCCGCCAGCGAGGCCAGGGCGATCTTCATCTCGAGCGCCGAACGGACCGCGCGGAGGCCGTCGTCCTCGTGACGAACGGGGAGGCCGAACACCGCCATCACGGCATCGCCGATGAACTTCTCGACGGTCCCGCCGTGCTTCTCGAGCACGCGCCGGGCGTCGTCGAACGCGGCCGCCATGACGTCGCGGAGGTCCTCGAACGGCAATGGGCCGCCATCGATGGTCGACGCCTTGAGGTCCGAGAAGACGATCGTGACGGTCTTCCGGGTCTCCTGCGCCCGATGCCGCCCGGCGAGCTTCCCTCGGCACGACCCGCACCACTCGAAGTCGAGCGGGTTCTCCTCGCCGCAGTTCGGACACGTGCAGACGTCGGTGCGCTCCGTCGATGTTGGCTGCTGGAGCAGCGGGCTGTCGGCGTTGACGCAGACGAGGCGGTAGGCGGCGACGGGATCGGTCGCACCCTTCGGGACGACCGGGTCGACCGCCTCGACCATCACGTCGTCGCCGACGATCCGGATGGTGGGATCGCCGACCAGCACCTCGTTCGCCGGCGCGGACTGCTCGAGCTTGTTCGCCAGCTGCACGACCGCGCCGGTCAGGATGTGCTCGCCGGCGCTGGCCTCGCCGATGATCGCCTCGCCGCTCGCGATCCCCGTGCGGTTCGTCAGCTGCACGCCCCACGTGCGCTGCAGCTGCTCGTTGAGCGCCACGAGTGTGCGCTGGCTCTCCGCCGCCGCCGAGACGGCGCGCAGCGCGTCGTCGTCCTTCGGGAGGGGCAGCCCGAAGACGGCGACGATCGCGTCACCGATGATCTTCTCGATCGTGCCGCCGTGTGACTCGAACACGGCGCGCATCTGGTCGAAGTAGAGGGTCAGGACCTCACGGAGAGACTCGGGATCGAGCTTCTCGCCCAGGCTCGTCGAGCCCTTGAGGTCGGACGTGACGATCGTGACGCGCCGCCGGACCTCGGCCGGCGGCCGGTCGGCGGCGAGCTGTGTCCGGCAGTAGCCGCATACGCGGTACCGGGGATCGACGCTGCGGCCGCAGGCCGGGCAGATCGCCATGCGCAGGGCCTAGCCGCCACCGCCCGCACCGGCCACGAATGGGGCGATCGGCGGGCAGTATGGTGCCGCCCCGGGAGGATCCGGGGCGGCATTCGCGGGTCGCGCGCCAACCTTCACGCGCTGACGCCTCCAGCGGTTTCCGTCAGCGTCCCATCGGGTCGCCTGAGGCGGCGAGAATGGTCACGGTCAGGCCGGCAACGAGTGCGCTGTTCGTGCCAAAGACGCGGCTCGAGACGCAGGGTGCATGGCTCGCGGGCACGCTCGCGTACCCCTGGGCCGTCAGATCCTGACAGTCAGGCAGCAGGCCTCGGAACCAGCCGGTGCTGGTCCCCGTCATCGCCTGGCTGACGGTGGGGTCGGGTTGTGCCAGTTGCGACGACGGCCCTGACGGCGTCCAGGCCACGGGGAACTGGTACGGCGCGCTCATGCAGACCATGTAGTGCGCTTCGAGCAGCGGGTCTGTCGCGTTCTGGAGGATCGTCTGCGGGATGAAGAGCGTGGTCGTCTTCTCCGCGTTGAGGTCGTACGACGTCCACGCGGTCGTATGCGTTCCGGTGATGGCGGCCACACCACCGTACTGGCTCGCGGAGCAGTCGAACGTGACGATGTCGAGGGACGCCCCGATCGCGCCCTGTGAGGATGTCGAGGACACGTTGACCTGCTCACCGCCCGACGAGAGCGGGACGGCGCACCCGCTCGAACCGCATGCCGCGGCCCCGTCCCAGATCCTGAAGGCGTTGGACGTCGCTGGCGCGATGCTGCCGTTGGAAGGCGTCGCCGTGAGGCTGTACCGGCCCGAGTTGTTGATGTAGAGGGGGGAGAACGCGGCCGTCCCCTGCGTCGCGGATGCGGTGGTGGTGCCTGTGAGTGCAGCGCCGGAGTTGGTGGTCGGGTACACGAGATTCAGCGACAGGGTGATGCTGGTCGCCACAGAGGAGACGACATTGCCGCCGGCATCCTGGACCTGGACCGCCACCGGGGCGCCTGCCTCCGTCAGCGCGACGCTCGTGATGCCCTGATTCTGGCCAGCATCAGCCGGTTGCGACGTGAAGACGAGCTGGCAGGTGTACGAGTTCGGGACCGTGTTCGACAGGGTCAGGTAGTTCGCGCCGTTCCCGCTGTTCCACTGGTTGGCCTGCTGCGCGGTGAACGTCCACTGCAGCATCGAGCAACTGCCCGACGGGATGCTGACGCCGGTCAGGTTGATCTGGGCCGTGTGCCCGGGCTGCAGGTTCAGGTTCTGGATCTCAAG
>JAKAAV010000113.1 GCA_021802185.1 Chloroflexota bacterium
GCCGCGCGCCGGGCAGCCGAGCGCGCCGGTGCCAGGATCGCCGGCGGGGAAATCGAAATCGAAAACGAAATCCCGATGGCTCGCGGGCTTGGATCGAGTGCCGCGGCAAGCGCGGCGTCAGTCCAGGCCGCGAGCACCCCGCCGCCCGCGGGCAACGTCGCGCCCGCGGCGTCCCCGGCCGGGCCGCTCTTCCAGGCTCCAGGCGTGCGGACGGCCACGGCCGGGCCGACGGCCGCCGCGACGGCCGCCGCGGGGTCAGGGTCCGCGATCGGGCCTGTCCCGCCCGCCGCGTCGGCACGCCCGGGGAGCGGGTCCACAGGCCGCGCGACGGACACGTCGGGCAAGTCGACGGCGTCCGCGGGCGCCTCCAACCCGGCGGCGTTGGGCGCGTACGGAGGCGCCGAACCGCGCTCGTCGGGCACGCTCGCCCGGGCGCCCGGCCCGCCGTTCCAGCCGTGGGAGGCCTGGCTCGTGGTCGCCGGGGCCGCGGCGGCGGCATTCGTGGCGCTCCACCTCGTCGCCCGCCGCGCCTCGTAGGTCGTCGCCCCCGAGTCGCGTCGCGCCGCGCATACAATCGGGTGTGCCCGTCTTCCGCCACCTTCCCGTGCGCGCCCGCGTGTCGTTCCGCATCGTTCCGCGAGCCGGCGCAGGACCCGGGGCCGCGCGCCCGGGCAAGCGTCGCAGCGCGAGGTTCCGATGGAGCGCCTGATGCTCCTCGACGCGAACGGCCTCATCTATCGGGGCTACTTCGCGCTGATCAACACGCCGCTCACGACGAGCCGCGGGCTCCTCGTCAACGCCGTGTTCGGGTTCTGGTCGATCGTGCTGCGTGGCTTCCAGGACGTGAAGCCGGACTACGTGATCTGCGCGTTCGACCTGTCCGGGCCCACGTTCCGGCACGAGGCGTTCGCCGACTACAAGGCGACACGGCAGAAGATGCCCGACGACCTGCGGGACCAGTTCCCACGCGTCCGCGAGCTGGTCGAGGCGTTCCGGATCCCGATCTACCAGCTGCAGGGCTTCGAGGCCGACGACGTCATCGGGACGCTGAGCCGGCAGGCCGAGGGACGCGACCTCGAGACGACGATCGTCTCGGGCGACCTCGACATGCTCCAGCTCGTGACGGACCGGACGAGCGTGATGACGACGCGCGGCGGCGTCCAGATGACGGTGACGTACGACCCCGCCACCGTGCGGGAGCGGTACGGGCTCGAGCCGGCGCAGATGATCGATTTCAAGGCACTCAAGGGCGACACGACCGACAACATCCCGGGCATCCCGGGCGTGGGCGACAAGACGGCCTCGAAGCTGCTCCAGGACTTCGGCACGCTCGATGGCATCTACGAGCATCTCGACCAGGTGAAGCCCGAGTCGCTGCGCTCGAAGCTCGAGGGCCACCGCGAGCAGGTCCTGTCCTGGCGCGAGCTCGTGACGATCCATCGCGATCTGCCGATCGATCTCCAGCTCCCCGACGCCCGGGTGGGCGACTACGACCGGGACGAGGTCATGCGGCTGTTCCGGGAGTACGAGTTCCGGTCGCTCATCGAGCGGCTGCCGGCGCTGTCGGGGGAGGGCCCCCGCGAGCCGGGCGCCCTGCTGCGCGAGGCCGACGCCGGCGGCGCGGTCGGCGCCGCCATCGTTCCCGGTCGGGAGCTCGTGTCCGACGGGCGGACACGCGCTCCCGGCGGCGGGCTCGCGACCGCTGCGACGCGCGGCCAGCAGCGGTCGCCTTCCGAGCTCCAGCTCACGCTCGACTTCGACGCGCTGGCCTCGTCACGCGCGGGCCACGGCACGGAACACGACGCGGAAGCGGCCTCGGCGATCGCGGAGGCGGAGGGAACGCCCGGCGTCGAGGAGCAGGGGGCCGAGGCGGCGGGGGCCGCGAGCGATCAACGGGTCGCAGGCGAGCCGGCGAGGCCCGACCAGGCCGCGATCGTCGTCGACCGGATCGATCCTGCGTCCGCGCTGGCCGCCGCGCTCCGCGATCCTGGCCGTATCGAGCGCCTCGAGTCCGATCCCGCGTCGCTGGCATCGTGGCTCGCCGCGCAGCCCGAGCTCGCCGTCGGGCTCGTCCTCGACCGCCCCGAGCCCCGTCGCGGCCACCCGCTCGCGATCGCCGTCGCAGGCGCGGACTGCCGGGTCGTGTCCGCCGGTGAGGAGCTCGCGCCGGCCGTGCTGTCGGCCGTCGTCGATTCCGGCCGGCCGATCGTGGCCCACGAGGCGAAGCAGATCCTGGTCGCCCACATCGACGCGGTCGACCCGCGGGCGGAGCGGGCTGCGTCGGACACCCCGTTGCCGCGGGTCGCGTTCGACACGCAGGTCGCGGCATACATCCTGAACGCCACGCTGCGCAGTCAGCCGCTCGTCGACATCGCGTTCGAGCGCCTGGCCGTCCAGTTGCCGCCGCGGAGCGACCTGCAGCCGTGGCACGCCGCCGCGCTCGAGGCGCTCGCGGTGGCCGCGGTCCGGGGCCCGCTCCACGAGGCGCTGATCGCCGAGTCGCTGGACCGTCTGTACGACGAGATCGAGCTGCCGCTGATCCCGGTCCTCGCCGGCGTCGAGGCGACGGGCGTCAGGATCGACGACGACGCGCTGGCGGGCCTGGGGCGGGAGTTCGCCGAGACGATCGGGCGGCTCGAGGAGGAGATCTACCGCGACGTCGGGCATGAGTTCAACCTGGGCAGCCCGAAGCAGCTCGAGCAGGTGCTGTTCCACGAGCTGAACCTGCCGAAGGGGAAGCGCACGAAGACCGGCTACTCGACGGACGCGGCGACGCTCGACGGGCTGAAGGCCGCGCACCCGATGGTCGAGAAGCTGCTCGACTGGCGCTCCCACACGAAGCTGAAGAGCACGTACGTCGACGCGCTGCCCGGTCTGATCGACCCCGACACCGGGCGCCTGCACACGACGTTCCACCAGGCCGTCGCCGCGACCGGGCGTCTCAGCTCGTCGGACCCGAACCTCCAGAACATCCCGATCCGGACCGAGCTCGGCAGGCGCATCCGGCGGGCGTTCGTCGCCGGCGACCCGTCACTGACGCTGCTCGCCGCCGATTACAGCCAGATCGAGCTGCGGATCCTCGCGCACGTCTCCGGCGACGAGCACCTGCGCGAGGCGTTCGCGCGCGGCGAGGACATCCACCGGGCGACGGCCGCGCGGGTGCTGCACAAGGCGCCCGGGGACGTGACGCCGGCGGAGCGGTCGATGGCGAAGATGGTGAACTTCGGCATCGCGTACGGGATGAGCGACTTCGGACTCTCGAGCCGGGCCGGGATCCCGCAGCAGGAAGCGCGCGAGTTCATCACCACGTACTTCGCCACGTACAGCGGGATCAGCTACTACATGCTCCACATCAAGGACGTCGCGCGAACCCAGGGCTACGTCAAGACGCTCCTCGGCCGGCGGCGCTTCATTCCCGAGCTCCAGGAGCGCAACCCGAACCTGCGTGCCGCCGGCGAGCGCATGGCGATCAACATGCCGATCCAGGGCACCGCGGCCGACATCATCAAGCTCGCGATGATCCGCGTCGCCGAGCGTCTGCGCAGCGATGGGTTCCGCGCCCGGATGCTGCTCCAGGTGCACGACGAGCTGCTGTTCGAGGTCCCACGTGACGAGGTCGCGCGGCTGGCTCCGGTCGTGCGCGAGACCATGGAGTCGGCGATGCCCCTCGACGTCCCCCTGACGGTCGACCTGAAGTCGGCGGACGACTGGGAGGCGATGACGCCGCTGCCGGACGCGCCGCCGGGAGTGTGACGCGGCCGAGCACGCTCAGGGGGCGGCGATGCGCTCGCTCTGATCCCGGCGTGCCGATGACAGGAAAAGGGAAACCGGCGCGCCTGAGGAGCGACGCGCCGGTTTCTTCGGAATGGGGTGTTCGAGGTCAGGCGTGGTGCTGCGGGTAGCCGTCCTCGCCGGGCATGCCGGGCCACCAGGGCCGGCAGTCGCTGGGCCGCGAGTCGGACCCGAAGGTGATCGCCAGGATCCCCACGACCGCGAGGAGCACGACGAAGGCGAGCAGTTCCATGAGGTGGAACG
Source organism: Chloroflexota bacterium (assembly GCA_021802185.1). Taxonomy (GTDB): domain Bacteria; phylum Chloroflexota; class Limnocylindria; order Limnocylindrales; family CSP1-4; genus JAJYNJ01. Next base: position 4,036 of record JAKAAV010000113.1, read on the forward strand.
TACGCCCGGCGACTTGATGAGAGCAAATCGAAGTGCTTCAATAAATGATCATGGTCTCTGATCATTGGCCGGACCTCGAGCTCCGGCACCTCCAGAGCTTCGCCGCCGTCGCCGAGACCGGGTCGTTCCACGAGGCGGCGGATCGGCTCGAGTACACGCAGTCCGCGGTGAGCCAGCACGTGGCCGCGCTCGAGTCGATCGTGGGGGTCCGGCTCCTCGAGCGATCGCGCGGCCGCCGGACGGTCGAGGTGACCGAGGCCGGCCGCCTGCTCCTTCGCCACGCCGATGCTGTGCTGGCGCGGCTCAGCGCCGCCCGCGCCGACCTCCGCGCGTACGCCTCGGGGGAGGCGGGCGTGCTGCGCGTCGGAACGTACCAGAGCGTCGGCACCCACATCCTGCCGGCCGTCGTGGGGCGGTTCTCCGCCGCGTGGCCCGGCGTCGACGTCCAGCTCATGGAGGGCTCGAGCGACTCCGGCATGCAGTCATACGTCGAGTCTGGCGCGCTCGACCTGACGTTCGGCGTGCTGCCGCTGCCTGAGGGGCCGTTCGAGGGCGTCGAGCTGCTCCGTGACCCGTACATGCTGGTCGTCCCCGCGTCCTCGCCCCTCGCGTCGTTGCGCGAGAACCCGCCCGCCCGCGAGTTCGCCGACGAGTCGCTCATCGGGTTCCGGTCGTGCCGGAGTCTCGACGCCGTCGAGGCTCAGCTGCGCCGCGATGGCTGCGAGCCGCGGTTCGTGTTCCGGTCCGACGACAACGGCACGGTGCAGGCGATGGTCGGGGCCGGGCTCGGGTCCGCGCTCGTGCCGCTCCTCGCGGTCGACACGTCGAGCTCGGTCGTGCGCGCCATCCGGACCGACCTGCCGCCCCGCAGGATCGCGCTCATGTGGCACCGCGATCGCTATCGGTCGCCGGCCATGCAGGCCTTCATCGACATGGCGCGCGAGGTCGGCGCGCACGTCCAGCACGTGCTCGCCCCGGACCTGGCGCCGGAGCCGGCGCTCGATCTCGCGTCCGAGACGGTGCCGGAGCGACCCGCGGCGGCGGGAGGATCACGCGCGGCGCAGCCCCGCTCCACGGCTCCACTCTCCACCGGTACGCTCTGACGATGCCCGAGCTCCCCGAGGTCGAGACGATCGCGCGCGACCTGCGCCCGCTCGTCGTCGGCCGGACGATCACCGGCGCGTGGACCGACTGGCCGCGGGTGGTGGCACACCCGGAGGTCGGCGCGTTCGTCGCGGGCGTGACGGGTCGGGAGGTGCGAGGCGTCGAGCGGCGCGCGAAGTGGCTCCTGCTCGACCTCGACGGCGGGCTCGTGCTCGCGATCCAGGTCAAGATGACCGGCCAGCTGTTCGTCGTTCCGGCCGCGGCGCCGCACGACCGCCACGTGCACTTCGCGGTCGACCTGGACGACGGGCGCCAGCTCCGCCTGCGCGACATGCGGAAGTTCGCGCGGGTCGGGCTGTACCGGCGCGACGAGGCCGGGCGGGTGGCGCGCGACGGTCGCGAGGCCGGCGTCGCGGAGGATCTGTTCGCCCACCACGGGCCGGAGCCGCTCGACCCCTCGTTCACGCTCGCGCGGCTCCACGAACGTCTCCGCGCGCGCCGCGGCCGGCTCAAGCCGCTCCTGCTCGACCAGTCGTTCATCGCCGGCGTCGGCAACATCTACGCCGACGAGGCCCTCTGGCGGGCGCGGCTCCATCCGCTGCGGACCGTCTCGACGCTCCGTGCCGACGACGAGCGGCGGCTGTACCGGTCGCTGCTCGACGTCCTCCGTGAGGCCGTCGAACGGCGTGGGAGCTCCGTCGACGACTACACGGCGCCCGACGGCGACGGCGAGATGCAGGAGCACCTGCAGGCCTACCAGCGAACGGGGCTGCCGTGCCTGCGCTGCGGCCGGCCCATGCGCCGCATCGTCGTGGGCCAGCGTGGCACCCATTTCTGCTCGTGGTGCCAGCGTCTGCCGGCCGCTGACCGTGGCGGCGTGGCCGCGATCCTCGCGAGGGAGGCCGGCGTCGGGTTGCGCGAGAACCGCTCGCGCCACCGGGGGCGCGGGCGTCGCTGGACCGAGCTCGGTGGGGACGACGTGGTCGGCCTGACGCCCGGCGAAGCCCGGCGCGCGGCGGCGACGGCGCGCGGCGAGGAGGCGCGCTCGCGTTCGGAGCGCGTGCGACGCGCGGCGGAGACGCGTCGCAGGAGCGCGCGGGCGAACGCAGGCGAGCGGGCCGAAGTCGGGGTGAGCGGCGGCGCGGACGCGGGCGAGGGCCCCGAGGTCCACGCGCGCGGCGACGGCCGCCCGGACTGAGATGTCGATCCTTCGGTTCGAGCACGTCCGGCGCGAGGTCGGCACGTTCCTGATCCTCGACGACGTGACCGCCGCCATCGCGCACGGCGAGCGGATCGGCCTGGTCGGCGTGAACGGCGCCGGCAAGACGACGCTGCTTCGGCTGGCGACCGGTGTCGACGAGCCTGACGGCGGCGTGGTCGGGCGCAAGCGTGGGCTGCGTGTCGGGATGCTGGCCCAGGAGAGCAACCTCGACGAGCGATTCACGTCGGCGGCGACGCTTCGCGCGGCCGTCCGTGCCGGGGCGGAGGAGACCGAGCGGCTCGAGTCGGAGCTCGCGGCGCTCGAGGCGGCCGGGGCCGAGGCGGTCAGCTCGCCGCGCTACGCGGACCTGCGGCACCGATTCGAGGCACTCGACGGGTACCGGCTCGACCTGCACGTCGACGAGGTCCTGAGCGGTCTCGGCTTCGACCGCGGCCAGTGGGAGCGTCCGCCGACGGGCCTGTCCGGCGGCGAGCAGACACGAGCCGCGCTCGCGCGGCTCATGGTGGCCGATCCCGACCTGCTGCTGCTCGACGAGCCGACGAACCACCTCGACGTCGGCGCGCTCGAGTGGCTCGAGCTGGCGCTCGCCCGCCGGACGCGCGCCGTGCTCGTCGCGTCGCACGATCGCGCCTTCCTCGACGCCGTCGTCGAGCGGGTGTGGGAGTTGCGCAACCGACGGCTCGAGACGTTCCGCGGCTCGTACAGCGCGTACGCGGTCCAAGCAGCCGAGCGCGACGAGCAGCTGCGGCGGCAGGCCGACGCGACGCAGGACGCGGCGGCGCGTGAGGCGGAGCTGATCCAGAACTACCGGAGCCACCGCAACTACGCGAAGATGCACGAGCACGAG
>JAKAAV010000114.1 GCA_021802185.1 Chloroflexota bacterium
CGTCGACGCATGTCGCGCAATCGGCGGCCTCCCGGGTCGTCGCGCGGGCGGGGCCCGCCGGCGCATGTCGCGCAATCGGCGGCCTCCCGGGTCTTCGCGCGGGCGAGGCCTACGGAATCGTGGTCAGGGCATCCAGCGAGGCCAGGGGCACGATGCCCTCCGCCCCGCGTGCGAGCGACTCGTCGACCGTGACGAGCGCGTCCGCCTGCAACTTCGCCACTGCAAGGTACTCGGCGTCCCGAATGGCATCCCATTCGTGGTCGTGCGCGATGTGCCAGGCCGTGCGCCGTGGGACCCGGTCGCCCAGCAGGCGCATCTTGACCTCGGTCAGCCGCTCGTGCAGTTGCAGGGCCTCGTCCTCGGCGAGCTCGCCTCGTCGGACCCGCTCGTACAGCAGCTGCAGGGCCTCCGCCCGCACCGCGTTGGGGGCCACGAGCTGGTGACCGGGCCGGACCTGCAGACCCACCGACACGATGTGCACCAGCGTGGGGGCATCGACCACGTACCGCGTCATGGACGGCAGACCAACGGACGGGGCAACAGGCGCCAGTGGCTGGAACGGCCGAGGTGCCGGTGGCGGGAACGGCCGCCGGTGGCTGCAACGGCCGAGCGCCCGGTTGTCTGCAGTTGGAACGGGCGCCGCACAGGCCGGACGACAGGGCGCCCTGTCGTCCGGACTTCGGCCTGGCGCCGCACAGGCCACAAGTCAGCTGCCGATATCGTGCAGGTTGGCTCCGGGGGCGCGCAGGTCGCACAGTAGCGGCCGCGGTATCGTGCAGATTGGCTCCGGGGGCGCGCAGGTCGCACAGTAGCGGCCGCGGTATCGTGCAGATTGCCCTCGCATGGAACGTTATGTCGGATGTCAGGCCCGGACGAACAGCTGCCGGCTCGTTCGTTGCCGGTTTCGGGCGCCGACTTCCCGGATTCGCTCCTGGGCGGCGTCCGAATCGTGCGTGGCGAGCGTCGGAGTGGCGCGCCAGGGGCGGTGAGGCGCGGCGGCGGCGCGATCGGGGCGCGGCGACCGCCGGAACGGCCATCCCGAAGCCATAACGTTCTGTACGGAGTCGATCTGCATGAAAGGGGCCGCCGGCGCCACGGGCGCGGGCGCGGGCGCCACGGGCGCGGGCGCCACGCCGCGTCAACGCCGCTGAGCAGGTCAGTAGGTCAGCGCCAGGACAGACGGCTTGAGGCATCCCGATCGGGCCGATCATGGCGCGTGGGCGGCTCCCCTCCGACGTCGTCCTCGTAGATCGCCGGCGGCACCATCGGCGCGACTCCTCGGAGGCTTGCCGGGTACACGGACATGGCGGCCGCTGCGGACGTGGCCGAGGCGATGCCGTCGAGTCTCCGGTTGCGCCTGCCGATGAGGCGCAGCAGACCGCCGACCAGCACGACGAGCGCCGCGAGGAACACGACCGAGTACGACAGGAAGGCCATCAGGACGTCCACGGCCTGACGCGACGGCAGTGCATCGGGTGGTCAAGTGCCAGGCGTCCTGGCCGCGTGGCCGCACCCGCGATGGATCAATCGACACGAGACAGCCGCGATCCGAGCCCCTGCCGGTCGCGGCCCGGAGCCCGTCAGGCGCCGCGATCCGAGCCCCGACCGACCGCGACCCGAGCCCCGGCCGGTCGCGGCCCGGAGCCCGTCAGGCGCCGCGATCCGAGCCACCCACCCGGCACGTTCGGAGCCGCCACCGCGTCACGTTCCCGAGCCGCGGCCTCGAGGCCGTCAGCGGCCATTCCCGAACCCCTACCCGAGATCCAGCCCCCGCAGCAGCTGCTCGGCCACGATCAGCCGGTGGATCTGGTTCGTGCCCTCGTAGATCTGCGCGCCCTTCGCATCGCGCAGGTACCGCTCCACGGGGTTCTCGCGGCTGTACCCCGCGGCGCCGAACAGCTGCACGGCGTCGCTCGCCACGGACATCGCCGCGTCCGATGCCGTCCACTTCGCGAGCGACGACGCCTCCGCGATCGGCTCGCCGCGGTCCTTCGCCCCGGCCGCGGCCCGCGTCATCGCCCGCGCGATCGCGACCCGCTGCGCCATCTCCGCGAGCATGAACCGCACACCCTGCTGGTTCGTCAGCGGCCCGCCGAACGCGCGCCGGTCGGACACGTAGCGGGCCGCCGCCTCGAGCGCCGCGCGGGCGATTCCGGTGCACGCGGCGGCGATCGAGATCCGCCCCTCCCCCAGCGACGAGAGCGCGATGCGATAGCCATCACCCTCGCCACCGAGACGGTTCGCGGCCGGCACCTCGGCTCCGTGGAACACGAGCTCCGATGCCGGGTTCGCCCGGATCCCGAGCTTGCGCTCCTTCCGGCCGAACTCGAACCCCGGCGTGCCCTTCTCGACGAGGAACGCCGTGATCGCGGACGGGCCGGCCTCGGGGTCGAGCGTGGCGAAGACGAGGTAGTTGTCGGCCTCGGGGGCATTGCTGATCCAGATCTTCGTGCCGTCCAGCCGGTACGCCGTCGGTGCGTCGGCAGGCCCGACCCGCGTCGCGCGCAGCCGGATCCCGGCCGCGTCGGATCCCGCCCCCGGCTCCGTCAGCGCGAACGCGCCCATGCGCACGCCACGGACCATCGGCGCCAGCCAGCGCTCGTGCTGGTCGGGTGTCCCCCACCGAGCCACCGGCGACTGTGAGAGCACGTGCACGCTGAGCGAGACTGCCATCGCCATGTCGACGGCGCCCAGCTCCTCCATCACGAGCGCCCACGTTCGGTACGGCAACCCGCCGCCACCGATCGACTCGGGGAACGGTGCGCCGGTCAGCCCCAGGCCCGCGAGCCCGTCGAAGAGGCGCCGTTCGTAGTGCTCGGTCTCGTCACGCTCGGCCGCGCCCGGCGCGATCTCCCGCTCCGCGAAGTCCCGCACCGTGTCGCGGACGAGCCGCTCCTCGTCGGTGAGCGCTCCCTCGAACACCGCGCCCCCCTGCTGCGCCATCTTCCGACGTCCGCCGCTCGAATCGCCGCCCGCACCCGACGCTACGACTTCGCCTCGCGTGGATACGTGTAGAACCCGCGCCCGCTCTTCTGCCCCAGGTAGCCGGCGTCGACCAGCTGGCGCAGGATCGGGGGCGGCGCGAACTGCGGCTCGTGGAATCCCGCGTGCAGGACCTCCATGACGTGCAGGCAGATGTCCAGACCGATGAAGTCGGCCAGCTCGAGCGGGCCCATCGGATGGTTGAGGCCGACGCGAACGCCCGTGTCGATGTCCTCCGGGGTCCCGAGTCCCTCCTCGTACGCCCGCATGGCCTCGACGAGGTACGGCATCAGCACCCGGTTCACGATGAACCCCGGCCGGTCCTTGCTGACGATCACCTGCTTGCCGAGCTCCGTCGCGAGCTCGCGGACGGCCGCTTCGGTCTCGTCCGACGTCTCCGCGCCGCGCACGAGCTCGATGAGCGGCATGACGGGCACGGGGCTGAAGAAGTGCATCCCGACGAACCGCTTCCGGCGGCCCGGCCGGACCGCGGCCGCCAAACGGGTGATGCTGATCGAGCTGGTGTTCGAGGCGAGGATCGTGTGCTCCGGCGCGCGCTGGTCGAGCTCCGAGAACAGCGACCGCTTGACCGCCTCGTCCTCGAAGACGGCCTCCACCGCGAGGTCGCACTGCGCGATCGCACCCCCGAGCGCGTCGGCAATGCGGATGCGCTGGAGCGCCGCCTTCCGGTCGTCGTCCGTCATGCGACCCTTCGCGACCGCCCGCTCCAGGTTGCCCGAGATCCGGCTGATCCCGGCTTCCGAGCGCGAGCGATCGGGCTCGTACAGGAACACGTCGTGACCGGAGACCGCGCACACCTGGGCGATGCCGTGTCCCATCAGCCCTGCGCCGCAGACGAGGACCGTGTTGATGCTCATGGCCCGGAAGGGTACTGCAGGCCCTTCGCCGCGATCAGCCGGCGGGCCACTCCTCCAGCTGCGCGAGCACGCGGTCCGCCGCGGCGTAGGGGTCGATCTCGTGGTCGGCCATCGCACGCAGCATCTCGTCGACGGCGGGGCCGTGGCGCCCGTCGCGCAGCCGGGCGTGCAGCCGCTCGGCGATGACGGCGTCGAGCTGGGCGGCCGCGCGCGCGAGTCGTGCGGGCCGGAGGGCGGCCGCGTCCCGCTCCCCGTGCCTTCGGTCGAGCGCGGCCAGCAGCTCCGCGATTCCGTCGCCGGTCGGCGCCGTCACCAGCATCACCTGGGGTCGCTTCGGCCGGCGTCGTCCACGGGCCTCCGCGCGCCGGACCGCCTCCGCCTCGTCACTCGCCCCGACGGTCAGCATCCCCCGCAGCTGGGCCGCAGTCCGCTGTGCTCCGGGACGGTCGCCTTTCGTGACCACGACGATGTCCGCCACCTCGAGCAGTCCGGCCTTGATCGCCTGCACCTCGTCGCCCATCTCCGGCGCCTCGACCACGACGGTCGTGTCGGCGATCGACGCGACCTCGACCTCGCTCTGCCCGGCACCGACGGTCTCGAGGAACACGACCGGGAAACCGGCCGCGTCGAGCGCCGCGGCGGCATCGACGGAGGCCGCGGCCAAGCCGCCGGCGTGTCCGCGGGAGGCCATCGAGCGGATGAAGACGTCGCGGTCGCCCGCGTGCTCCTGCATCCGGATCCGGTCGCCGAGGAGGGCGCCGCCGGTGATGGGGCTGGACGGGTCGATGGCGAGGACGGCTGCGGGCCGGCCCGTCGACCGGACGGCCCGAGCGAGCGCGGCGACGAGCGTGCTCTTGCCCGCTCCCGGGGCTCCCGTGATCCCGACGAGGTGCGCACGGCCGGACACCGGGTACAGCGTGCGCAGGGCTGCCTCGGCGACGGACGTCCGATCCTCGATCTCCGTCAGCAGCCGGGCGAGGCTCCGTCGATCGCCGGCCAGGACACGCTCCGCGAGGTGGGCGCCACGACCGCCCGGAGGCGCGCCGGACGTGCCGGACGCGCCGGACGCGCCGGACGTCCCGGACGTGGGGGACGCGCCGGAGGACCCGGTGGAGCCGGAGGACCCGGACGCGTCGGAGGCGGCGATCGGCCCCTGGGCCGCCTCGGCGTCCGACTGGGCCGCGCTGAGGTCCGACTGGGCCCCCCTGACGTCCGACTGGGCCGCCGGGTCCGGGCCCGCACGCGTCACGCCGTCTCGCGCGGTCGGACGTTCGCTCGGAGGTACTCGGCGACCTCGCCGATCGTGGTCCCGGGGCCGAACACGCGATCGACGCCCGCCTCGCGGAGTGCAGGCACGTCGTCGTCCGGGATGATCCCGCCGGCCGTCACGAGCACATCGCCGAGCCCCTCGTCGCGGAGCGCCCGGCACACCCGCGGCACGAGCGTCATGTGCGCGCCCGACAGGATCGACAGGCCGACGACGTCCACGTCCTCCTGCAGCGCCGCGGACGCGATCATCTCGGGCGTCTGTCGCAACCCGGTGTAGACGACCTCGAACCCCTCGTCACGCAGGCCGCGGGCCAGCACCTTGGCGCCGCGGTCGTGCCCGTCGAGGCCAGGCTTGGCGATGAGGACCCTGATCCGTCGCTCAGTCATCGCGCCGATCATACCGTCGCGGCCGCGCGCCGCTGCCTTCACGGCGCCGCTGCCGTGGCGGGAGGAGCTGGTCGGCCATCTCTCACCGGGTGAGCGGCAGACGTGCCGGGACGTTGTACCGGAAAGGCTCGAGGCTGGAAGAGGCCGCGGTGCCCGACCGATCCGGGCACAGGTCCGGCTGATGCTCGCCCCGTGAGCGTTGGGCGGGTGGCCGGGCCCGCACGTGACTGCTCGCGGGCCGCGGCACGGGGCCTGGCGCCGGACGGCACGGGCAGGTCAGGCTTGCGTTCACCACGTGAGCGTTGGGCGGGAAGGTCGCGATCGGCCGTGGACAGGCTGGCCGAGGTCCGGGTGGGAGGCGCCGGAACGACCATCCCGCGCTCACTCGCCCGGCGGGCGTCGCTCCAGGTGCGAGAGGAACTCGGCCCGCGTTCGATCGCGAGCCCTGAAGACCCCGAGGACCGCGCTCGTCGTCATGATCGTGCCGCTCTTCTTGACGCCGCGCATCACGGCGCACAGGTGCGTCGCCTCGAGCACCACGCCGACCCCCATCGGCTCGATCGTCTCCATCAGGAAGTCCGCGATCTGCTGCGTCATCCGCTCCTGGACCTGCAGGCGGCGTGCGTACATCTCGACGATCCGCGGGATCTTCGACAGCCCGATGACGCGGCCGCGCGGGATGTACGCGACGGCGGCGTTGCCGAAGAACGGCAGCAGGTGGTGCTCGCAGAGGCTGTAGAAGGGAATGTCCTTGACGACGACCATCTCGCTGTAGTCGACGTCGAAGATCGCGCCGTTGACGAGCCGGGCGGGATCGACGTGGTACCCGGCGGTCAGCTCGGCGTACATGCGGTGCACGCGCCCGGGCGTCCCGACGAGCCCCTGGCGATCCGGGTCCTCGCCGATCTCGACGAGGATGTCGCGGACCGCCTCCTCGATGGCCGCCGACGACCCTGCAAGCGCGGCGACCCGGCCATCCGGCCCGGCGGGTCGGCCCTCGATGATCTCGGCCGGCGTCGGAGCCAGCCCGCGCGAGTCGTACTCCTCGTCGCCGATCTCCGTCTCGATCTCGGTGACGAGGGCTCGCACGTGTTCGGGGAGCCGCTCGACCATGTCAGCGGGCTTCCGGACCAGTGGGCGGCGGTCCCTGCGGCGTGTCCCCTGGCGGCGTCCCGGCCTCGTCCTCGCCGCGTGCCTGGCGCCTTGCCGCGCGGACGCCCTCACCGAACATCCGCCCGAGCTCGGGCAGTGTCTTCGGCCCGCGCCACACGAGGGCCGCGATCAGGAGCACGACGAGCAGCAGCGTGAAATCCACGCCGCCATGCTACGCCAGTGGACCGCGGGCGCAGCCTGTCGGCACGGGACGCAGCCGGTGGAGGACGATACGACGTGAGCGTTCGGAGGCGCAGCGAGGAGCGCGAATGACCGGTGGCGATCCGGCGGCCGACCTCGTCATGACGGGCGGCGCCGTCCTCACGATGGACGCCGCGCGCCGGCCCGCTCCGCGGTCGCGGTCCGGGATGGCCGGATCGTCGCCGTCGGGTCCGACGGTGAGGTCCGGTCGCTCGCCGGCCCGCGGACACGATGGATCGACCCCGCCGGCCGGACGCTGCTCCCGTCGTTCCAGGACGCGCACGTCCATCCATCGATGGCCGGCATCGGGCGCGCAACGGC
>JAKAAV010000115.1 GCA_021802185.1 Chloroflexota bacterium
CGGCGGGCGAGCACCGCCACCATCTCGGCACGCTCCCCGATGCGGCCGGCCGCGTGCGCCAGATCGCGCCGCACGCTGCCCGATGCGGCCGGCTGCACGCGCCATTCGCGCGGCGCGCTCCACCACCAGCCCCGCATCGAACCGACGGGTAGGTATCGAGTGGTACGCGCGGCTGACGGCAGACCGGGACATCCGGGCGATTGGGGGCGCGATCGGCGGAGCCTAGCGTGCGCGCATGACCAGCAACCCGCCTCGGGTCCAGGAGCCTGCACGGGCGTCGCGCGGCCTTCAAGTCCGCGCCCTCCGCCTCGGGCTCGCGCTCGTCTTCGCGCTGACAACCGTCGGGTGGACCCTCGCCGTGCCGGCGGCCCCGTCCGTCGCCGCGTGGTCGACGTCGACCTTCAGCGCGCCGGACGAGACCGAGCTGTTCCAGCTGACGAACCAGGCGCGCGCATCCGACGGGCTGGCGCCGCTTCGCTGGGACTCGCAGCTCCAGAGCATCGCGCGCTGGCGCGCGGAGGACATGTCCGTCCGCGATTACTTCTCGCACCAGATCCCGCCGGAGGGGTACCTGGTCTTCCATTACATGGACCAGCGGGGCGTCCAGTACGTCCTGGCGGGCGAGAACATCGGCTGGAACACGGCGTCCGACGACCAGGCGACGGCCTACATGCAGCAGATGTTCATGAACTCGCCGACCCACCGCGACAACATCCTCAACCCCGCGTGGGACTCGATGGGAGTCGGGGCGTACAAGGGCTCCGACGGCAAGCTGATGTACTGCGTGCTGTTCAAGCAGACGTACGCGGCGAATGCGACCCCCAAACCGACGCCCAGGCCGACGGCGACGCCGAAGCCGACGCCGAAGCCCACGCCGCGGCCGACGGCAACGCCGCAGCCGACCCTCCGGCCCGTGGCCACCCCCGTCGGGACGCCCGCGCCCACCCCGCGTCCGACGGCGCGGCCCACGCCCACGCCGCATGGCAACCAGCCGGCTCCGACGGCACGCCCGACACCCACCCCAGTGCCCGAGGAACCGTCGCCGGAGGTCACGTCGTTCCCGCAGCCTTCCCCCACGCCCACTCCGACGCCGACCCCCACGCCGCTCCCGGCAGCGAGCCCGGCGGTCGGAGATGAGGCGACGGCGCTCCCGACCGCCCCGACCTCGACGCCGGCGCCCCGAGGACGACCGTCGTCCGCGCCCGCGGTTCCGCTCGTCCCGGGACAGTCGTCGATGCGGGTCGTCGACGAGCCGCCCTCCGGTGGCCTGCTCGAGTCGCTGATCGCCGGCGTGTTCGGGCTCGTCTCCGGGCTGTAGTTCCGGCCCGCGTCCGCTCGCCCGGCACCTCGCCCGGCGAGCGCCGCGCCACTCCCCGAACCGCCATCTCCCACCGCCCCATGGCCCCGCGTCGTGCACTCCCACGCCGACCTCGCCCCGACCGCGGATCCGGCCGTTTCCCGCAGGTCGGCGGCCGCTACACTCGCCAGGGCCGTTCCACGACAGGGAGCACCACATGCGTCCGATCCTCGAGGCGCGCGACCTCACCAAGACGTACCGGACGGGCGAGGGCGAGGTCGAGGCGCTCCGGGGGGTCTCGCTCACCGTCGAGCCCGGCGAGTTCGTCGCCCTGATGGGTCCCTCCGGGAGCGGCAAGACCACGCTGCTCCAGCTGCTCGGCGGCCTCGATCGGCCCTCGTCCGGCGAGGTGGTGCTCGACGGCATCCCGGTCTCCTCGCTCGACGACGACCGCGCGACGCGGCTCCGGCGCGAGAAGACAGGCTTCGTGTTCCAGGCCTTCAACCTGGTCCCCCTGCTGTCCGCGCGCGAGAACGTCGCGCTGCCGTTCCTGCTCGCGGGCGCCGATCCGGCGAGCGGGGAGTTCCGGGACCGGGTCGACGACGCCCTGAGGCTGGTCGACCTGGCCGCCAAGGCCGAGCGCCGGCCGTCGCAGCTCGCGTTCGGCGAACAGCAGCGGGTGGCGATCGCACGGGCCATCGCCGGCAGACCCGCGATCCTCTTCGCCGACGAGCCCACCGGCAACCTCGACTACTCCACGGGCCTCGAGATCCTCCAGTACCTCTATCGCTCCTGTGCCGAGCGGGGCCAGACGATCGTGCTCGTGACGCACGACGCCCAGGCGGGCGCGTTCGCCGACCGCGTGCTGTTCCTGCGCGACGGGCGCGTGCTCGAGGAGATCGGGATCGGGCGCCGCGTGGAGCACCCTGCACGGCCGCTGATCGAGCGGCTGGCGCTGCTCGGCGAGTAGGTTCCCCTCGGTGCACGCGCCCGCGCGACTCGGCCTGCGGATCCTCCGGCGCCGGCCGCTGCGCAGCGCGCTCACGATCGCCGGCATCGCGATCGGCGTCGCGCTCGTCTTCGCGGCCCTGTCGGTCGATGCCGCGGCGCAGTCCGGGGCACGCGGGTACGCGGCGCAGCTCGACGGCCGGTCGGACCTCGTCGTCCGGGCGTTCGGCGAGGGAACGCTCTCCCCGCAGTCGCTCTCCGCGATCTCGAGTACCACCGGCGTGCTCGGCACGTCGCCCCAGGTCCGGCGAACGACGTTCGCGTGGTCGGTCGCCCCCGGCGGCATCGTGGCCACGCGCTCGCTGGGCGCCCTGACGGTCGTCGGCGTCGATCCCGAGGCGGACCGGGCGTTCCACGACGAGTCGGTCGTGGCCGGCGCCGCGCTTACGGCGGCCGACGACGGCGGCGTCGTGCTCGCCGAGCCGTGGGCGTCGGCGCACGGGCTGGCCGTCGGGTCGCGCATCTCGCTGATGGGCGGGGGTGGCGAGCGCACGCTGGCGGTGCGTGGCGTCCTTGCGGCGTCGGGCCCGGCCCTGGCCGACGGCGGCCGCCTCGCGTACGTCACGATCACCACCGCGCGCGCCCTGTTTGCCCTGCCCACGGGCGCCGTCGACGTCGTCGAGGTGCGCGTCGATCCGGCGGTCGGCGTCGCGGCCGTCGAGACGCGCCTCGAAACGCGGCTCTCGTCCGAGCCGTACCTGCTCTCGACGACCGCGGACGACGCGGCCGCGCTCTCCGGCGCGTCGCGGGACATCGGGTCCGGCCTGCTCCTCGTCGCCGCCGTCGTGCTGTTCGTCGGCGCGCTGCTCGTGTCCGACGCGCTCGCGATGTCCGTCGCCGAACGCAGCCGCGAGGTCGCGCTGCTGCGGTCTGCCGGCGCGACGCGTGGCCAGGTGCACGCGATGGTCGTGGTCGAGGCGCTCGGGATGGCCGTCGCCGGGACCGCGGCCGGAATCGTGCTCGGCGCCGTGATGGCCACGGCGCTCGTGCCGCTCGTGGCGTCGATCAGCGACGCACCGGTGTCCGGTGCGCCGCTCGACCCGGGCGCGCTCGTGGTCGCCGTCCTGCTCGGCGTGCTCGTGCCGGTCGTTGCCGCGCTCGGGCCCGCCTGGCGCGCGGGGCGGGTGGCACCGGTTGAGGCGCTCCGCGGCAGCGCATTGCGCCCGAGACCGAACGGCGGCATCGGCCGGTCCGCGGTCGAGGGGGCGGCGGCGAGCGTGACGGGGACCACGGTGCTCATCCTGGGCGCCGCGCTGACCGGCGCCTCGAGCCCGTCCGGCGCCGCGCCGATCGCAGGCGGCCCTGCGGCCACGTTCCTCGCGGCCGTGGTCGTGGCGCTGGCGGTTCTCCTGCTGGTCCTCATTGCCGGTCTCGTGGCGCCGGCCGTCCTGCGGGTCGCCGGCGCCGTCGTCGGTCTGGCCGCGCTGCCGCTTCGGCGGTCGCTCGGCGCCGAGATGCGGCTCGCGCGCGGGTCCCTCGCGCACGACCCGGCGCGCATCTCGGTGGCGTTCGCGGCACTCGCCGTCGGGCTCGGCCTCGTCGTGGCGCTCGCCGGCATCGCCGACGGGATGCGGCGGGCGGGAGAGGCATGGATCGCCGACGTGGCGCCCGCCGACTACGCCGTCGTCGCGATCTCGCCCGTGCCCGATTCGTTCGGCGCGGACCTCGCGGCGGTCTCCGGCGTCTCGACCGTCACGCCGCTCCGGTTGTTCGACGTCGCGATCGCCGGGCGCCGGGCTTCCGCCGTGGCGGTTGACCCCGGAGCCTACGCCCGGCTGGGCGCGCTCACCGTGGTCGACGGATCGCGGGACGCGGCGTTCGCGGCGCTCCAGGCGGGGGGTGCTGCGCTCGTGCCCCGTTCGGTCGCCGACCGGTTCGGTCTGCGGGTCGGCGACTCGCTCGGGCTGCGCACCGCGTCCGGGGAGGAGTCGCTCCGCGTGGCGGCGGTCGTCGCGCACGGGGTGCCGGGCGCCGCGGGCGAATCGGTCGTCGTGTCGCAGTCGGACGCCAGCAGGCTCGGCATCTCCGGCGTATCGATGTTCCTCGTGGTCGCGAAGCCTGGTGCCTCGAGCGCGCTGTCCGCGGCGCTGTCCGACGTCGCCGACCGCTACGCGCTGTCCGTCGTCCGGCCGTCGTCGATCGGCGGCGCGGTCACGGGCGCACTCGATCGGACCTTCGGCCTGCTCGACGCGCTCGCGGTGGCGGCCGTGATCATCGCGGTGCTGAGCATGCTCGACGTGCTCCTGATGGACGTCCGGCAGCGCGTCGGCGAGCTCGGGCTGCTCCGCGCGGTGGGGCTCACCCGCGCGCAGGCCTGGCGCGCCGTGGTGCTGGAGGCGGCGATCGTCGGGCTTGCCGGATCGGTCGCCGCGTGCGTGCTCGGAGTGCTGGGCGCGACGGCCGTGCTCGGCCTCGGGACCACGGCCGGGATCCAGCTGGCCGTGCCGTGGGCGCCGGTCGGGCTCGCGCTGCTCATCGGCCTCGTCGGAGCCGTCCTCGTGTCCGTGTACCCGGCGCGGCTGGCGGCGCGGGTGGACATCGCGCGCGCGCTGCGAGCCGAGTGATGCGGGACGCGATCGGGACCAGGGCAGGGGCGACGACGCCGACGCGGCCGGGACCGGGACCGGGCGATGACGGGGCCACGAGCCACCACGAGGCGAACGCGATGACCCCATCGGTGCTCGCGCACCGTACGAGCATGCGGAGGCGGATGGCATGACGCCGGGATCTCAGGCCGCGCTCCGGTTCGTCGCACACGCAGGCGCCGGGCGCGGCGCGTTCGCCCGCAGGTGGCCACCCATGGCGTCGGCGCTCGCGGAGCGCGGGCTGGAGCACGTGGTCGCGCTGACGTCGCGCGCCGGCGAGGCCTCCGAGCTGGCCCGCCAGGCCGCCGACGAGGGAGCGCGACTGATCGTGGCGGTCGGCGGGGACGGGACGCTCCACGAGGTCGCGAACGGCCTCCTCGACTCGGGCCGGCGCGGCGCGGAGTTGCCCCTGATCGGGCTGGTGGCGGCCGGTCGCGGCAGTGACTACGCGCGCGGCACGCGGATGCCGTCGGCACCCGAGGAGCTCGCCGACCGGTTCGCTCGCGCGCTCGAGGGAGACACGTCCGTCGTGCACGTCGTAGACGCCGGCCAGGTCCGCTACCGTCCGACGCACTGGGTCGCCGGGCGACCCGTCGACGGCCCGGCGAGCGAGCTGACGAGTCGCTGGTTCGTGAACGCGGCCGGAATCGGCTTCAGCCCGTTCATCACGCAGCGGGTCTCGCGCTTTCCGGCCCGGCTCGGCGCGTACCTGTACACGGTCGCGGGGCTCGTCACGATCGTCGACTGGCGGGACCGGCTGGTCGAGCTGACGTGGGACGACCGTTCGCGCGACGAGATGCGCGTCGAGTCGGTGGAGGTCGCGCTCGGCCCCTACGAGGGCGGGGGAATGCGGGTCGCGCCCGACGCCGACCCGTCCGACGGCCTCTTCGACGTGGTGCTGATCGGGGCGACGGGCAGGCTCGAGACCCTGACCTTCGCCTGGCGGATCCGGACCGGCGACCACCTGCGGAGCCGGCAGGTGTCCGTTCGACGCACGCGCTCGCTGACCGTGCGTCCGCTCGATGAGGGCGGGCCGATCTACCTGCAGGCCGACGGCGAGCTGCTCGGGCGAGACCCGTTCGCGTTCGAGGTCGCGCCGTCCGCGTTTCGGCTCGTCTGGTAGCCTTCGCCGCATGTTCGCGCAGCCGAGGCTCCTCCGCGTCCCGCCGTACGAGCGGGGGATCACCCTCGGCGACTTCATCCTCCCGATCCGGATCGGCGAGCGCACTTCGGTGCGCCAGCATCACGTCGCGCTGATCCTGCTCGGAGTGCTCGTGATGGCCGTGTCGGCCCAGGTCGTGGTGCGGATCCCGGGGACGCCGGTACCGGCCACCGGCCAGACGTTCGGGGTGCTCACGGTCGCCACCGCGCTGGGTTTCCGTCGCGGAATCGCGTCGGTCGGGCTGTACCTCCTGCTCGGCTTCGTGTTCCCGATCTACGCGGGCGGCGCGAGCGGGATCTCGCACGTCGTCGCCCTGCGCGACGGCCATCTCGTCGCGGGCGCGACCGGAGGCTATCTGGTCGGGTTCGTGCTGTCCGCCGCCGTCGTCGGCCGCCTCGCGGAGCTCGGCTGGGATCGGCGCTACGCCGGCGCGCTCGCGGCCATGCTGCTCGGCAACGCGCTCGTGTACGTGATCGGGCTGCCGTGGCTGGCCGCCGCGGCCGGCCTGACCGCCGGCGAGGCGGTCCGGCAGGGCCTGCTGCCGTTCGTGCTCGGCGACGCCGTGAAGTTCGCGCTTGCTGCTGCGGTCTTCCCGGTTGGCTGGTGGATCGTGGGACGGCGGCCGAGCGACCGCTGACCATTCCGGCGGCGCGCTCGCGCTGACGCCGCTCTCCTGCGCGCTCGCACCTCGCCCGTGCCGACGAGTCGGCCGATGGAGGCGCCGCCCCGGTGGCGGCCCCTCAGAGGAGGCTCACGCCGGCGTCCCGGAGGCTTCGACACGCCCGACGCGGGACCATCAAACCCCGGATGCGTCGTCCCGGCCGTCCCCGCCGGTCCGGTGGCTCGAAGCTGTCGCCGCTCCCGCTCCCGCCCCCGCTCCCGCCTCCGCTCACGCTTCGGCGATGGGGACGCCTGAACCCCCATCCAGAGGCGTCTCGCGCAGCGTGATCGCACGCTCCACGCTCGCACAGGAAGCCAGCACGCCAGTCAGCGCCTGCGCCGCTTCCTCGGTCGCCGGCGTCACTCCGGTGATCGCCATGACGACCCGCGCCCCCGCCGGAACCCGTTTCAGGCCGCCGTTCGGGTGCAGCAGCACCGCCGCAAGCCCCTCGATCGTGAGCCGATCGCCGGGTT
>JAKAAV010000116.1 GCA_021802185.1 Chloroflexota bacterium
GGAGAAGTTCTACTTCCGGCCCGGTAACCTGGGCTACCCGGTCTTCGAGACCGCGGTCGGCAAGGTCGGCGTTTACATCTGCTACGACCGCCACTTCCCCGAGGGTGCCCGGGCGCTCGGGCTGAACGGCGCGGAGCTGGTCTTCATCCCGTCCGCGACGAGCCGCGGGCTCTCGGAGTACCTCTGGCGCGTCGAGCAGGTGAGCCACGCCCTCGCCAACGCGTACTTCGTGGGCACCATCAACCGGGTCGGCATCGAGCCCCTGGGCGAGGACGACTTCTACGGCCAGAGCTACTTCGTCGACCCCCGCGGCCAGTTCGTCGGCGCGATCGGCGACGCGCACAACGAGGAGCTGCTCGTCCGCGACCTCGACATGGACTGCGTCCAGGAGGTCCGCAACACCTGGCAGTGGTACCGCGATCGCCGGCCGGAGGCGTACGGGGACCTGGTCGCGCCGTAACGCCCTCTTCCGCGGCAGCACGTCGCCGTGGGTCGTGACCGTCCACGTCACCCCGGCCCGGTCCGATCGCCCGGATGGCGTCGGACGCCGGGGCCAGTCCACCTGGTGGAGGCACTCGGATGCGAACGCTCATCAAGGGAGGGACGATCGTCAACGCCGACGGGACGTCGAAGGCCGACATCCTCGTCGACGGCGAGCGGATCGTCCTGATCGGCGAGGACCTGGACGTCACCGCCGACCACACCATCGACGCGACCGGCAAGTGGGTCATCCCCGGCGCGATCGACGTCCACACGCACATGAGCCTGCCGTTCGGCGGCACGGTCTCGAAGGACGACTTCGAGACGGGCAGCCGCGCCGCGGCGTTCGGCAGCACCACGACCATCATCGACTTCGCCGTCCAGCCCAAGGGCGGATCGCTGCGCCAGGGCCTCGACACGTGGCACGCCAAGGCCGACGGCAAGACGTGCATCGACTACGGCTTCCACGTCATCGTGAGCGACGTCCGGGACGACGTGCTCGACGAGATGGACGCCCTCGTCGACGAGGGCGTCACCACCTTCAAGCTGATGACCGCGTACCCCGGGGTCTTCCTCTCGGACGACGGCAGCATCTTCCGGGCCATGCTGCGGACGGCCGAGAACGGCGGGCTCGTCATGATGCACGCCGAGAACGGGGTGGCCATCGACGTGGTGGCCAACGCGAACGCCGAGGCGGGCCGCACCGATCCCATCTGGCACGGCCGGTCGCGCTACTCGATCTTCGAGGGCGACGCCACGAGCCGGGTGATCCGGCTTGCCCAGGCGGCGAAGGCGCCCGTGTACATCGTCCACATGACTGCGCGCGAGGCCCTCGACGCCGTGCGGGCAGCGCGGGCCGACGGGCAGCCGGCGTTCGCCGAGACATGCCCGCAGTACCTGACCCTCAACCTCGACGCCCTCGGCAACGGGTTCGAGGGCGCGAAGTACGTCTGCTCGCCGCCTCTCCGCCCACAGGAGCACGTCGAGGAGCTCTGGAAGGGACTCATCCACGACGACCTGCAGGTCGTCTCGACCGACCACTGCCCGTTCGACTTCGTGGGGCAGAAGGAACTCGGCCGTGGCGATTTCCGCAAGATCCCCAACGGCGTTCCGGCGGTCGAGAACCGCGTCGACCTGCTCCACGACGGCGGCGTCGCCTGCGGCAGGTTCACGCCCAACCGCTGGGTCCAGCTCATCTCGAGCAACCCGGCCCACCTGTTCGGGCTCACCCACAAGGGCTCGGTCGCCGTGGGGTACGACGCGGACGTCGTCGTGTACGACCCGACCCGCCGCCACACCATCAGCGCGAAGACGCACCACATGAACGTCGACTACTCGTGCTGGGAGGGGCGCGAGGTCGTCGGCGGCGCCGACGTGGTCATGTCGCACGGCAAGGTCATCGTCGACGGCGACCGGTGGCTCGGCAGGCCGGGCGACGGCCGCTTCATCAAGCGCGAGCGGAGCGCCTACCTCGAGTAAGCGCGGTTCCGAGGGGCTCGCCGGGGGCAGGCCCCTCGGCTTTCCGTCCTGTCCCGTCGCCCCTGCCGGCGACCGAGCGAGAGGCATCCGGCCATGAGTTTCACCGCTTCGAACCCCGGGGGCCCGGACCTGTTCGTCCCGTTGCCGCCGCTTTCTCCCGGCGCGGCACGGACCGAGGCGGAGCGCTGCCTGTACTGCTTCGACGCGCCCTGCTCACGCGCCTGCCCGACCGGCATCGACGTCCCGTCCTTCGTCAGGAAGATCGCGACGGGGAACCTCGAGGGCGCAGCGCGCACGATCCTGGAGGCGAACCCGCTCGGAGGGACGTGCGGCGCCGCCTGCCCGGTCGAACGGCTGTGCGAGGCGGCCTGCGTCAGGGGTTCGCTCGACCAGCCCATCGCGATCGGCCGGCTGCAACGGCACGCGGTCGAGTCGCTGTCGGCCTCGGGCCTGCCGTTCTATTCGCCCGCGGCCGACGCAGGCGGGGCGGTCGCGATCGTCGGAGCAGGACCCGCCGGCCTCGCATGCGCGGTCGAACTGCGGCGCGCCGGCGTGGGCGTGACGCTCTACGACGAGCAGGCACGGGCGGGCGGGCTCGGCGACCACGGGATCGCGCCGTGGCGACTGCCGCGCGGGATCCTCGCGGCCGAGATCGCCCAGGTCGAGCGCGCCGGCGCGGAGATCCGCACGGGCGTTTCGGTCGGCGCCGACCTCGACCCCGCCAAGCTGCTGGCCAGCCACGACGCCGTGGTATTGGCGATCGGGCTCGGGCGCGCCCGGCCGCTCGGCGTCGCGGGCGAAGACCTCGCGGGTGTCGTCGACGCGCTCGACCTGATCCGCCAGACGATCGACCCCCGACCCGACGGGCCGGCCGTCGGTCGTCGCGCGGGAGTGATCGGGGGCGGGAGCACCGCCTTCGACGCGGCCGCGGCCGCGAAACGCCTGGGCGCCGAGGAGGTCACGCTGTTCTACCGCCGGGGGGAGGCCGAGAGCCCGGCGTACCCGCATGCGATCGAGCTCGCCCGGTCACTCGGGGTCCGCATCCTGTGGCGGACCGTGCCCGTGCGGCTCGTGGGGGACGGCTCGGTCAGGTACGGCGAGTTCGAGCGCACGGCGCCGGGCGATCCGGACGCGTCCGGCCGCCGTCGCCCTGAGGCCGTACCCGGGTCGGGGTTCACGGTCGAGCTCGATACGGTCGTGCGGGCCGTCGGCCAGGAGGCGCCTCCGGCGCTGCTCGCGGCGCTCGGCGTGACCCTCGAAGCTGGTCTCGCGGTCGTCGACGGTGACGGGCGCACGAAGAACCCGAAGGTGTGGGCGATCGGCGACATCGCGAGCGGAGGGGCCGAGGTCGTGCACGCGGTGCAGGCCGGCAAGCTTGCCGCGCGCTCCGTGATCTCGGCGCTCGGGCTCGGGACGCGCGCGGTCCAGGTTCGGGTGACGGACGCGACCGTGTCGGGCGTCGACCTGTTCACCGACATGGCCGGCATCCGCAGCCCGAACCCGTTCTGGCTCTCGAGCTGCCCGATCACCAACTCCGCGGAGATGGTCTCCCGCGCATTCGATGCGGGCTGGGGCGGCGTGGTCTGGAAGACCGTCGGCGATCCGATCGTGAACGTCACGTCGCGGCTCGGCGCCCTCGACCTCGACGGCCGCCGGATGATGGCGCTGTCGAACATCGAGCTGATCAGCGATCGATCGATCGAGGTGAACCTCGCGGAGGTCGCCGAGGTCAAGCGGCGCTACCCGGATCGGGCGGTGGTCGTCTCGCTCATGGTCGAGTCGAAGGCCGAGGCGTGGCACGACATCGTGCGGCGCGTCAACGACACGGGCGCAGACGGCATCGAGCTGAACTTCGGTTGCCCGCACGGCATGAGCGAGCGCGGGATGGGGGCCGCGGTCGGGCAGGTGCCCGACTACGTGAAGATGATCACCGAGTGGGCCGTGGAGCTGTCCACGGTCCCGGTGCTCGTGAAGCTCACCCCGAACGTGACGGACATCCGGCATCCGGCCCGCGCGGCCAGCGCCGGCGGCGCCAACGGGATCGCGCTGATCAACACCGTCAACTCCCTGGTCGGCGTCGATCTCGATCGCTGGACGCCGCTGCCGGAGGTCCGCGGCCGCGGCACCCACGGCGGGCTGTCGGGCCCCGCCGTCAAGCCGATCGCGCTGCACATGGTGTCGTCGATCTCGTCGGATCCCGACGTGCGCATCCCGGTTTCGGGTATCGGGGGCGTGTCCAACTGGCACGACGCGGTCGAGTTCCTGCTCGCCGGCGCGACCACCGTCCAGGTGGGCACGGCGGTCATGCACCTCGGCTACCGCATCATCGACGACCTGGTCGACGGGCTGTCGACGTACCTGCGCCAGAAGGGACTGCACAGCCCCTCGGAGCTCGTGGGGCGCGCCCTGACGACGCTGACCGATTGGGGCCAGCTGGACCAGTCGTTCCGCCTCCTCGCGCAGATCGACGATTCCCGCTGCGTCCACTGCAACCTGTGCTACGCGGCGTGCAACGACGGCGGGCACCAGGCGATCCGCCTGGAGGGCACGAACGGGACGTCCCATCTCTCCGTCGATGGCGACTACTGCGTGGGCTGCCACCTGTGCCAGTACGTCTGCCCGGTCGACGGGTGCATCTCGATGGTCGAACTGGAGGGGGCAGCGACGATCCATTAGCCCGAGCAACAACCCGGCCGCGAGACGCGGCCGACCCCCTGTCTGCCCCGCGTGGAAGTTGCCCGCGGAACGGCTGGCGGAGGCAGGAGGCCGGGGCGGTTCGGGGCCCCGATGGATGGCCCGCCGGGCGGGATCCCGGCCGAGGAGGCGTGAACGTGGCGATCGAAACGAGACCTGAATCGGGCGCATGGGCCCCCGAGATCCTGTCGCACTGGATCGGTGGGCGTCCGATCGAGGTGCCGCCGGAGCGGACGGGACCGGTCTACAACCCCGCCACGGGCGAGGTCATCGCGCGCGTGCCGCGCGGCGGCACGGCGGAGGTCGACGCCGCGGTGGCGGCCGCGAAGGCGGCCTTCCCGGCCTGGCGCGACATGCCGCTGATCGCCCGCAGCTCGATCTTCTTCCAGTTCCGGCACCTCATGTACGAGCACCGCGAGGAGCTCGCGCGGCTGATCACGCGCGACCACGGCAAGACGTACCCCGACGCGCTCACCGAGGTCATGCGCGGCCTGGAGACGGTCGAGTACGCGTGCGGCCTGCCGACCCTGATGGCCGGCATGAACACGCCGAGCGTCTCGACCGACGTGGACGTGCACACGCTGCGCCAGCCGCTCGGGGTCGTGGCGGGCATCACGCCGTTCAACTTCCCCGTCATGGTCCCGACCTGGATCTACCCGGTCGCGCTCGCCTGCGGGAACACGTTCATCCTGAAGCCCTCGTCCCACACGCCCGGCGCGACGCAGCTCCAGGCGGAGCTGTGGAAGCAGGCCGGACTGCCCGACGGCGTCTTCAACGTCGTGTACGGCGGGCGCGAGGCCGTCACCGCGATCGTGGAGCACCCCGGCATCGAGGCGATCCAGTTCGTCGGCTCGACCGCCGTCGGGACGTACGTGTACGAGGAGGGAACCCGGCGCGGGAAGCGCGTCACCTCGTTCACGAGTGCGAAGAACATGATGCTCGTGCTCCCCGACGCCGACATGGAGCTCGCCGCGGACGCGGCCGTGGCTGCCGGCTACGGCTCGGCGGGCGAGCGCTGCATGGCGCAGACGCTGATCGTCGCGATCGGCGACGCCGGTGACCGCCTGCGCCCGCTGATGCTCGATCGGATCGCCAGGCTCAACGTCGGCCCCGGCATGGAGCCCGGCGTCGACATGGGGCCGATCTACACGGCCGACCACCGCGCGTCGGTCGTCAAGTGGATCGACAGGGGCGAGGCGGAGGGCGCCGAGCTCGTGGTCGACGGGCGGCCCTTCGTCCACCCGACCAACCCGAAGGGCTTCTTCCTCGGCGTCACCCTGTTCGACCACGTGCAGCCCGGGATGGACATCTACAACGAGGAGATCTTCGGCCCGGTGCTCGGGATGGTCCGCGTCGGCACGTACGACGAGGCGATCCGCCTGCTGAACGGCCACCAGTACGCAAACGGGACCGCCATCTTCACGACGGACGGTGGCGCGGCGCGTCGCTTCGAGCTGGAGTCCGACGTCCCGATGGTGGGCATCAACGTACCGATCCCGGTGCCGGTCGGGTACCTGTCGTTCGGCGGCGCGAAGAAGTCGGCGCTGGGCGACCTGAAGATGCGCGGCGAGGACAGCGTGCGCTTCTTCTCCCGCTCCAAGGAGGTCACCGTCCGCTGGCCCGAGCCCGGCCGCCGGCCGGGTCTCAGCCTCGTCTTCCCCAGCAATCGCTGACCCGCGGGCCAGCGCCATCGCGTCCCGATCGAGGGATCCAGCGTGACGCCGACTGCCGCCGGGCTTCCCGGAGGCAGTCGCATTCCCGACCCACCCGGCGATTCGATCTGCCCCCGGGGTCCTGTCCGCCGCGGGCGTACGATGCTCCGGCAGGGTCTCCGGGCGCCCGCGAGGTAGCCGATGGCGAAGTCACGTTCGAGGACGAGGGCGCGACGGGACAGGCCGTCTCCCGGTCAGCCGTCCGCGACCTGCCCGCGTTGCGGGGCGGCCATCGCCTCGGACGCCGTCGCCTGCCCCGCGTGCGGCTGGCGCGCCTCCGGGCCCTCCTGGGTGAACGCGATGACGCTGAGCCTCGCGCTGTTCGTGCTCGTCGCGTTCGCCGCGGTGATGCTGGGCATCCTGCGATAGACGGTCGTGCCGCTCCCACGAGGCCGTCTCTGCCCGGGTCATGGCGACCCTGCGCCGCTTCCCCGTCGTCGTCGAGGTCTTCGGCTGGGACGAGGCGCTCCTGGGCGCGAGCGCCGGCGATCCCGAGGGCCCTGGTGGGCGAGATCCAGCTCGCGGTGCCCGCCGAGACCGGGCTCCGGTGCTCGGTCGGCGTCGGGCACAGCAGTCCAGGCCAAGCTCGCCACCGGGTTCCCGAAGGGACCGTCCCGAGGGGCGCCCTGCTTCCTCCCGCCACACCGTGCCGGGCCGCTTGGCGCCGCAGCCCCGGACGTCAGCCAGCTGGGCCTTCAGTCCGTGGGCCGAAGTGCCGACGGGCGCACCAGCTCCTGCAGCCAACCCCGTCCATCGGCGCTCAGGCCACGCTGCGGGCGGCCTTGGCCACGATCGTTGCGG
>JAKAAV010000117.1:0-3448 GCA_021802185.1 Chloroflexota bacterium
ACCGCGATCGTGCGGCGTTGGACTCATCTCGAGTCCGACGACCCGAGCATGCCCGCCAGCCGCTTCCGCCTCGACCGCGCGACGGGCGACGATGCTTGCAGTTGCATCGTTCGGCAGCGCATGGGGCCGGCCGTTCACGTCACATCTCCCACGTGTCGAGCAGGCGCGCGGGGCCGGATCGCGGTGGTCCGCGTACGCTCGCGTGGTGCGCGTCCCGTGGTCCCCGCACGACCGCGCATCTGCTCGGCCGTCGGGCCGTGCGGCAGGACCGGGCGGAGGGGATCGGGGATGATCGAGACACCGAGGTCGACGAGGCCGGCGGCGCGCGGAGTTCCCGTCACGGAGTGGCCGTCGTGAACCTGTGCGACTTCGATGCCCTGTCGTTCGACTGCTACGGCACCCTCATCGATTGGGAGGCCGGGATCGCGCTCGCCATGCGGCCCTGGGCCGCCGTCCGCGGAGTCGCGCTCTCCGACGAGGAACTGCTGGCGGCCTACGCGAACCACGAGGCCGAGGCGGAGGCCGTCTGTCCGACCGAGCCCTATCCCCGGATCCTGACCCGCTCGATGCGCGCCCTCGCGGCGGAGCTCGGGGTCCCGCTGAACGACGAGGAGGCGGAGGCGTTCGGCCGGTCCGTCCCGGACTGGCCGGCGTTCCCCGATTCGCCGGACGCGCTGGCGCGGCTGGCGCGCCGGTACCGGCTGATCGTGCTGTCGAACGTCGACCGCGAGTCGTTCACGGGCTCGAACCGCCGCCTCGGCACGACCTTCGCGAGCATCATCACCGCCCAGGACGTCGGCTCGTACAAGCCGTCGCGGCGCAACTTCGAAGCGCTGCTCGCGGAAGCCGCGCGCCTCGGTGTGCCGGACGGCCGGCTCCTGCACGTCGCCCAGAGCCTGTTCCACGACCACGTCCCGGCGAAGGCGGCCGGCCTCCCGACCGTGTGGATCAACCGCCGGCACGACAGGCCCGGGTGGGGAGCGACCCCGGACCCACGCACGCCCGTGACGCCCGACTGGACGTTCCCGTCGATGGCGGCGTTCGCCGACGCCGTCGACGCGTCGTTCGATCCGGAGCGGCGGGCGGAATCGGGTGGCGGCACGCCGTCCGCCAACGTGCGTATTGCGCTGCGTGACGGAGCCTCCAGAATGGGGCCACGGTGACTCGCTGCTGCGGTGTGCGGTGCTCGGCCCCCCGCGCCTGGTCTGCGTTCCGTCGACCGACCTGACGCTCGCCGCCGAGGCGCGTCGGGTCGCGAGCCGGATCCCGGCCGGGGTGTCGTCCGGGGAGGCGCTCGCCTGGTTCGCCCGCGAGCTCAGGCGGACGTACCCGACGGCGGTCGTGCGACCGCAGGACGAGCTCGCCCGCGTTCCCGGGGACGTGCCGGTGTGGTACGTGACGAGACGCGACCGTCAGTTCCGGATCGACACGTCGGTCTGGGTCCCCCTCGCGCCGGAGGACGCGTACCGGCTGTACGTCGAGCGCGTGCCGGAGTGGCAGACCGCGGTCTCCCTCAAGCTGCGCCGCGCGACGCCGGACCTCGTCGGCACCGAGTACCACGCGACGTACGAGTTCCTTGGCAGGCACTACGCCGGGGCGTTCCGAGTGCTCGCCGCGGACCCCGGTCGATCCGTCTCGTTCGAGGCCAAGGGCTCGGGGATCACGGTGTGGTACGTGACGAGCTTCCGGCCGGAGCACGGAGGGACGCGTGTCGCGGTGCAGGGCGACTACGACCTGCCCGACACGCTGCTCGCGCGAGTCGCCGACCGGCTCGGCATCGAGCGGGCGATCGCGCGGGACATCGCGCGCGCGAACGAGACGTACCGCGAGATGTGCCTGAGGGAGGCGTCCTCGCAGGATCCCGGGGAGTAGGGGCGGCACCCCGCGCGCCCGCTCCCTCGTGGCGTCCCGCCGCGTCTGGCAGTATTCGCTGCCACCGCGCCCGGCGTGTCGCGGCGGTGAGCAGGTCGCGGCTTCGGAAGCGGGGAGGGATCGAGATGGACCAGGACACCGGTGCGCTGCTGGACCAGGCCGCGGGCGTGGCTCGGGCGTACCTGCGGAGCCTCCCGACACGCCATGTCGGCGCGGTCGCGGACGGCGCGTCGGTCGCGGACCGGTTGCGCACGGCTCTCCCCGAGGCGGGTGAGCAACCGAACGCCGTCCTCGGGCGGCTCGCCGAGAGCGTGGAGCGCGGGCTCGTCGCGTCGGCCGGGCCGCGCTATTTCGGGTTCGTCATCGGCGGCGTGCTGCCCGTGGCGCTCGCCGCGGACTGGCTGACCGCCGGCTGGGCCCAGAACGCGGCCATGCACGCGCTCTCACCGGCCGCCGCGGCCGCCGAACAGGTCGCGGGCGAGTGGATGCTCGATCTCCTCGGTCTGCCGGGATCCGCCAGCTTCGGCCTGCCGACCGGCGCCGGACTCGCCAACGCGGTCGGGCTGGCTGCCGCGCGGCACGCGCTGCTGGCCCGGACTGGCTGGGACGTGGAGTCACGCGGACTGTACGGCGCGCCGGAGATCGCGGTCGTCGTCGGCGACGAAGCGCATGCGACGCTGCTCACCGCACTGCAATACCTGGGTCTCGGGCGGGAGCGCGTCACGCGAGTGCCGACCGACGGGCAGGGCCGCATCCGGCGCGAGGAGCTGCACGCGGCCGTGCGCGGCCTTGCCGGCCGCCCCCTGCTCGTGGCGGCGCAGGCGGGCAACGTCAACACGGGTGCGATCGACCCGCTCGACGCGGTCGCCGACGTGGTCGCCGGGCACCCCAACGCGTGGATGCACGTCGACGGCGCCTTCGGGCTCTGGGCCGCGGCCGTCCCGCACCTGCGACCGCTGCTCGAGGGGGTCGAGCGGGCGGACTCCTGGTCGACCGACGCGCACAAGTGGCTGAACGTCGGGTACGACTGCGGGTTCGTTGCCGTCCGCGATCGGGACGCGCACCGCGCGGCGATGGCCGTGAGCGCGCCGTACCTCCGCGAGGGCATGGGCAACCGCGAGTCGTGGGAGTACGTGCTGGATTCGTCGCGTCGCGCCCGCGGCTTCGCCCTGTATGCCGTGCTCCGTTCCCTCGGCCGCGCCGGCGTGCGGGACCTCGTCGAACGGTGCTGCCTCCACGCGCAGCGCATGGCGAAGCGGCTCTCCGCGGAACCCGGCGTGGCGGTCCTCAACGACGTCGTGCTCAACCAGGTGCTGGTCCGGTTCGGCGACGACGACGAGCGCACCAGGCAGGTGATCGACCGGGTGCAGGCCGACGGGGTCGCGTGGATGGGCGGCACCTCCTGGCACGGCGTCACCGCCATGCGGATCAGCGTCAGCAACTGGTCCACGACCACCGAGGACATCGACCAGAGCGCGGACGCGGTGCTCCGCGCGTTCCGCGCGCAGCGCCGGTAGCGAGCCGCCTCCGACGCTCGAGTCGCGGGCCTGCCGCGGCACGATCCGCCGCCGAGGGC
>JAKAAV010000117.1:3458-7144 GCA_021802185.1 Chloroflexota bacterium
CCGAACCCGGTCGTGTCGTCATCGGCCCCGAGTCGGCGCAGCAGCTCGATGCATCCTTCGATGTCGCGCCTCTCGGCTCGGTGCGGGTCAAGGACCTGCCTCGATATGCCGAGCAGCGCCCGTGGCCGCCGCCGCCTTCTCTTGACAGCAACGGGTCCGCTGCGTACGCTCCTGGCACTCTCGACACGCGAGTGCTAAATGGCGCGCGAGAGGCCAATCAAGGGCTCGAACCGGATCAGCAGCTGGCCGGCTCAGGCGGCGCGGCGCGACGTGTGCCCGCCGGGCGGCGGCAGCGCGACCGGGCAACAGGTTCAGGAGGATACCGCGTTGGCGACCGCCACTGCGTCCGCAACCAAGCTCCGCCCACTCGGCGACCGCGTCGTCGTCAAGCCGACGCCCCGGGAGGAGATGACCAAGACGGGCATCGTGCTTCCGGACACCGCCAAGGAGAAGCCGCAGGAGGGCAGCGTCCTGGCGATCGGCCCCGGCCGCATCCTCGACGACGGGAAGCGCGAGGCCATGGACGTCCAGGTGGGGAACAAGGTGCTGTACGCGAAGTACGCGGGCACCGAGTTCAAGGTGGACGGTGAGGATCTCCTCATCGTCAGCCAGAAGGACATCCTCGCGATCGTCGAGGAGTAGGCGCCGAGGCGACGGCAGCGGCCGGGCAGACCGCACCGACCGGACCGACACGAGGTCCGGCCGGCGGCCCAGCCCCGGGCGCCTTCACGCGTGCCGCGGCCGGCTTCGCCGCGATCGGGCGGCACACACGGGTTATTCAGGAGGTCACACCGCAGGTGGCAAAGCAACTGGAGTTCGACGAGTCGGCTCGCCGCTCGCTGAAGAAGGGCGTCGACCGTCTCGCCGACGCGGTCAAGGTGACGATCGGGCCGAAGGGCCGGAACGTCGTGCTCGACAAGAAGTACGGCGCACCGACGATCACCAACGACGGGGTCACGATCGCGCGCGACATCGAGCTCGACGAGCCGTTCGAGAACATGGGCGCGCAGCTCGTGCGCGAGGTTGCCACGAAGACCGACGACGTGGCCGGCGACGGGACCACGACCGCCGTCGTGCTCGCCCAGGCGCTGGTGACCGAGGGCCTGAAGAACGTCACGGCCGGCGCGAACCCGATGATCGTCAAGCGTGGCCTGGACAAGGCCGTCGCGTGCGTCGTCGACGAGCTCAAGGCGAACGCCCGCCCGGTCGACTCGCGCGAGGACATCGCGAACGTCGCCGCCATCAGCGCGGCCGATCCCGAGGTCGGCGAGCTGATCGCGGAGGTCATGGACAAGGTCGGCAAGGACGGCGTCATCACGGTCGAGGAAGGCCAGTCGATCGGCCTCGACAAGGAATACGTCGAGGGCATGCAGTTCGACCGCGGCTACATCTCGCCGTACTTCGTCACGAATGCCGATCGCATGGAGGCCGTGCTCGAGAACGCGGCCATCCTCGTCACCGACAAGAAGATCTCGAGCATCCAGGAGCTCCTGCCGGCGCTCGAGAAGGCCATGGCGCTCGGCCGGCCGCTCGTGATCGTCGCCGAGGACATCGACGGCGAGGCGCTCGCCACGCTGGTCGTGAACAAGCTCAAGGGCACGATCAACGTGCTCGGCGTCAAGGCGCCCGGCTTCGGCGATCGTCGCAAGGAGATGCTTCGCGACATCGCCGTGCTGACCGGCGGGACCGTCATCAGCGAGGAGGTCGGCCGGAAGCTCGACGGCGTGCAGCCGGAGGACTTCGGCGGCGCGCGGCGTGTCGTGTCGACCAAGGACGACACGACGATCGTCGAAGGCGACGGCAACCCGGAGCAGATCAAGGGCCGCATGCAGCAGATCCGGGCGCAGATCGAGGAGACCACCTCGGACTACGACCGCGAGAAGCTGCAGGAGCGCCTGGCGAAGCTGTCCGGCGGCGTGGCCGTGATCAAGGTCGGCGCGGCGACGGAGGTCGAGCTCAAGGAGAAGAAGCACCGCATCGAGGACGCGCTCTCGACGACCCGCGCGGCCGTCGAGGAAGGGCTCGTCGCCGGCGGCGGCACGGCCCTCCTGCAGGCGATCCCGGCGCTCGACACGCTCAAGCTCGAGGGCGAGGAGAGGGTCGGCGTCACCATCGTCCGGCGCGCGCTCGAGGCGCCCATCCGCCAGATCGTGGAGAACGCGGGCGGCGAGGGCTCGGTCGTCGTGGCCGAGGTCCGCAACGCGAAGAAGGGCTACGGCTACGACGCGCTCCGCGGCGAGTTCGGCGACATGTTCGCGAAGGGCATCGTCGACGCGGCCAAGGTGACCCGCTCCGCGCTGCAGAACGCGTCCTCGATCGCCGGGATGGTCCTGACGACCGAGACGCTCGTCACCGACAAGCCCGAGAAGAAGGAGCCCGTCGCGGCCGGTCACGACCACGACATGGACTACTGATCGGCGCCGGGCGATACGCCCGGACTCGATCGGGGCCGATGCCTGATCGCCGGCCCCACACTCGGGAGCCCGGTCCGCTGGCGGACCGGGCTCCCTGATTCCGGGCGGGCTGGCGTCGTCGGCGCGCGCCACGGCGCGCCGACGGCCGCCGGCAGGTTCGGCGTCAGGCAGGGCGCCGGCTGGTACGTGTGCCGAAGCAGGAAACACTCCGGCAGCGGGTGATCGTCGCTGACGAGCAGGCCCGTCCCGGCACAGTGTCTGACCTGGACGATCGCGGGGACCGGCCACGCGGAGATCCGGGGCGTCGACGCCTCGCGCAGAAGTCCAGTGCGCGGACGTCGTCGACGCGGACGTCGGGCGCGACGACGCTCGCCCGGCGCCTCTGCGCGGGTCGCCGAGCGCACGGACGTTGCAGAAGCATTTCCGATGGCATCGAACCGCGTGACGGCCATCGACTGCCCGCCTGGCGCGGCGTAGAGTGGCGCGACCGCAGATCAACGCGGACGGCTCGGGCAGGGAGCGTGCGAGACGAGCGCTCCAGGGGAGGCCAGCTCGATGCCTGTCGAATCACTCGTGGTGGGGTTCCCGGAGGCGCGGTGCGCCTACACGTTCGCGGCGGAGGTTCGCCGGCTCTACGAGCTCACGGCGTCCGGGGCACTGACCGTGACGCGATCCGACGCCGACGGCGCTGCGTTCGTGAGCGTGCCGGTCACGTCCGTGCGGGACCCGTCGATGCGCGAGCTGGCGGCCAGGTTCGGCGCAGACGTGCCGTCCACGCAAGCCGAGCTCGTGCGGCTTCGTCGCGCGATGGAGTGTGCAAGGGACGAGCACGAGCGCGCGACGCGGGCGCTGCGTCGGGCGGCGGGGATGGCGGTGCGCCGCTGAAGACGGCGGTGCGCCGCTGAAGACGGCGGTGCGCCGCTCGCGCTCTGCGCGTGACGAGGCGCTCGGGCGACCGGCCGGACGCGAACCCGGCGAGCGCGCGGCGCTGGACGCGGCCCCAGTCGAGCGGGTCGAGGCGGCGCTCTGGCAGTCCGTTCGGGCGCCCGAGGAGAACGCGGAGTTCGCCCGGAAGCTCGCTGGGGGCGCGCGTGCAGAACATGGAACGGGCCGCCGGACGGTTCGGCCGGCGCGCGACGAGCGCCGACGAGCACGCATCCGTGATCCGGTGGCTCGTCCTGGGGGTGGTGGCTGACGAGGAGGGCGACGTCTCGTGGCGGGCCGGCAGCCGGATCTCGTAGCGGACCCTCGGCGAGATTCGGTGGCTCCCTG
>JAKAAV010000118.1 GCA_021802185.1 Chloroflexota bacterium
CCGCGGATCGTGATCCAGTTCGAGCCCCTTGTAGGCCGCCTGCCGCACGAGCCCGTCGGTGGTCCACTCCGCGAACTCGACCCGGATCACCAGTTGCGGCTCGACCCAGCGCGCCTCCGGCATCCGCGGCGGATTCGCGAAGGGCGGGTCGGGTCGCCGGAGCGCCGAGAGCCGCTCGAGCAGCGACTCGCGCGTCCGCTCGTCGAAGCCGCTCCCGACCTTGCCCGCGAACCGCAGCCGCTCGTCCTCGTACACGCCGGCGACGAGCGCCCCGAGGTCGGCCGCGCGGCCCTTGCCCGGCACCCAGCCCCCCACGACGAGCTCCTGCTCGGGCCGTGACTTGAGCTTGAGCCACGCCTTCGACCGGCGGCCGGGCTCGTACGGGCTGCGCCGCAGCTTGGCCACCATGCCTTCGACGCCGCGCTGCCGGACCGCTTCGAAGAACGCCTCGCCGTCGGCCTCGACGTGCCCGGCGTAGCGGACGAGCGGGTGCTCGCGCAGCACGCCGCGCAGCAGCCGCTTGCGGTCCTCGAGCGGGACGTCGAGCAGCGACCGGCCGTCGAGGTACAGCAGGTCGAAGACCTCGTACGCGATCGGGATCGCCTCGCGCGCCTCGCCGCGGAGTCCCGTCCCACCGAGCCGGCCCGATCCGGGCCCCTTCACGCCCGTGACGTCCTGGAGCAGGCTGAAGTCCGCGGTGCCGTCCGGCCGGAGCGCGACCACCTCGCCGTCCACGATCGCGTCGCGCGCGGCGATCCAGGACGCGGGACCGGTGAGCCGCGGGAAGTAGCGCGCCGCGTCCTGCCGGTTGCGGGTCCAGAGCGCGACGTGCCCGTCCCGCACGACCGCCTCGACGCGATAGCCGTCCCACTTGACCTCGAAGAGCCAGTTGGGGTCGCTGAAGGCGCGGTCGGAGAGCGTCGCCTTCATCGGCTCGACGAACTCGGGCATCGGCGACTCGCGGGCGCGTGACAGGTCGACCTCGGCCTCGGCCGCCGGGGCTCCGGACATCCAGGCGGACGTTGCGCCCGCCGCGACCTCGTCGTTCGTGCGCCCCGACTTCACCGACGCGGGATGCGCCTCCGGGTCCCATCCCTGGACGGCCGCCTCGTCGCGCTTCTTGATGAGCAGCCAGGTCTTCTCGGGGTCGTCCGTCGAACCCGGCGCCCGTCGCCCGGTGCGCACGAGCGCGAACCGGCCGTTCAGCTTCTCGCCGTGGAGCCGGAACTTGAGCTCGCCGGCGCGCACCGCCGCCCCGGGATCGTCGGTCGCCTCGGGCTCGTACGTGCCCCAGTCCCACACGACCACGTCGCCGGCACCGTACTGGTGCTCGGGGATCACGCCCTCGAAGTCGAAGTACTCGAGCGGGTGATCCTCGACGTGCACGGCCATGCGCCGCGCGCCGGGGTCGAGCGTGGGGCCCTTCGGCACGGCCCAGCTCGCGAGCACCCCGTCCATCTCGAGCCGGAGGTCGTAGTGGAGCCGCCGCGCGCGGTGCCGCTGCACGACGAAACGGCGCGACGGCGCGGTGCCGGCCACGCCTCCGGCCGGTTCCGGCGTCTTCGTGAAGTCGCGCTTGTCGTGGTACCGCTCGAGCGACACGTCAGATTGTGTGCGCGCGGCGCGCCTGCCCGCACGTCACGGGCGGTCGCACGCCGCGTCGTGGCCGCACGGCTCCTCGGAGCCGCTCGAGGCCGATGGATCCGGTGATCCGAGACCGGTCAGAAGCCCGCGTCGTACGACAGCGTGAGCAGGAACCCGCTGTCCTCGTCCGCGGTGAACGACCATGGCTCGCCCGCGCCGACGATCGCCATCTGTCCCTCCGCGAGCCGGTCGCCGACGCTGCCTGACGTGAACCGTCCGTGCCCCCGGACCACCTGCAGGCTCAGCGCGCCATCGGCCTCGCCGTCCCCGATCTCGATTCCATCCTTCGCCGCGACCAGGACGATCCGGAGCTCGTTCTCCTTCGCGAGCGTCCGCGCATTCCGGCCGTTGATCCCGTAGTCGCCCTCCTGGCGGAGGCGCGACAGCTCCTGGTCGAGGTCGAACTTGACCATCGAGCTCGCGAGCCTGCGGGCCTCGCGCGTGTCGGACCCGCCGACCGTCGGCACGCCGTTCTCCCGCGTCTGCGCGGCGCTCGACGTCCTGCGCTTGCCCTCCATGGCCATGCGGGCCTCGCGCTCTTCCATGTGCTCCTCCCCTGGCTGCTCGGATCGCCTCGCTCGGCTGTTCGCCCCACGGTACTCGTCGGACCGGCGCCGTCGGACCCGGCGGTCGCAGCCCGCGGCTATCACATCCGTTGCACGGGCGCCGGGCGGACTGGGTCGCGAACGGCCCGGCGCGACCGCGCTGATCGGCGTTCGTGCGGGGACGCCGTCCGACGCCGATCGGCTCGCCGCTCCCACCTGGAGCCCTTGATATGGATCTGTTACCGGCCTACTCGCTCGGCGGGCTTTTCGTGGACATCCGGCACCGATATTCTCTGGGCCGAACTCCCTGGCCACGCTTTCGATCCTGCCAATCGCGGTCGTCCCAGGTCTGGCTCGCGCCCGCCTCGGCCGCTCGTCTTCGAGGAGGAACCCGGGATCGTGTCACCGCGCCTGCAGCGCGCCTCGCGGACTGGCGGACGGGCGCCTGTTTCGGCGCGGCTCGCCCGGTCGGTCGCGGGCCTCGCGGTCCTGGCTGCGATCGGTGGCGTGGCACTCCTCGGGCTCGCCGGCAGCGGGTTCGCCGTCGGGCAGAGCGCGTCGTCGGGGACGTCGGGTGCGTCTGCGGCCGCGTCGGGCGCATTGGTCCAGTCGGGCGGCGACCTGTCGGCCGGCGGGGACCTGTACATGCAGACGTGCGCCGCGTGCCACGGCGTGCAGGGTCAGGGCGTCCCGGGGCAGGGACCGACGCTGCAGGGCCAGGGAGCAGCGGGGGCGGCCTTCGCCCTGTACACCGGCCGGATGCCCCTGCCCGAGAACGGCGTCCCGTCGCAGCCGCGCGACAAGCCGATCCTCACGCAGGCCCAGATCCAGTTGCTCGTCAACTACGTCGCGCACATCGCGCCCGGTCCGACGATCCCGCCCGTGGACACTTCGGGCGCCGACATCGCGGCGGGCCGCCAGCTGTTCATCAACAACTGCGCCGCATGCCACGGGCCGGACGCCGCGGGTGGCGCCATCGGCGGGCCGGGCCAGATCAACGGGCTGCCCGGCATCTTCATCGCGCCGAGCCTCCACAGCGCGACCGCGCAGATCATCGGCGACGCCGTCGTGACGGGACCGGCCCCCATGCCGAAGTTCAACTTCCCGCTCAAGCAGATCGACGAGATCGCCGCGTACATCAAGTACCTGCAGTCGGCGCCGACCCCCGGTGGTGATGCGCTCGGCGGGCTCGGGCCCGTGCCCGAGGGCTACGTCGCCGTGGTCATCGGCCTGGTGCTGGTCCTGCTGTTCGCGCGCCTCATCTCGCGGAGGCCGCTCGAGTGACCGCCGGCATGGAGCGCGAGCCCGCGCGTTACCGCGGGCCGCGAAGCGTTCAGCGGACCACGAGAATCGAGCGTCGGGCGGAGCTGTTCGTCGGCCTCCTCTTCTTCGCCACGATCCTCGCGACTCTCGGCCTGATCGTCTCGTACGTCATCGGCGCGAACACCCAGGTCGACGGCGTCCTGCTCGCGATCGCGCTCGGCGGGATCGGTGGCGGGATCGTCGTCTGGGTCCAGTACCTCATGCACACCCCGACCATGATCGAGGCGCGGCACCCGATGCAGCCGAACCCGGTGGCGGAGATGTCGCCGGCGCAGGCGGCGATGCGCGAGGCGGAGTCGGGGTTCACCCGGCGCCACCTGCTCCTCGGCATGCTGTTCGCGTCCGTCGGTGGCCTGCTGACGGCGATCGCCGTGCCGCTCTTCTCGCTCGGTCCGCTGCCGAACGGCCGTGCGTGGTTCACGACGGCCTGGAAGAAGGGCTCGCGGGTGGTCGACGTCAACGGCAACGTCGTCCACGCCAGCCAGATCCCGGTCAACGGCATCATGACGGTGTTTCCGGAAGGAGCCCCGGGCGACGCCATGGCGCAGACGGTGCTCCTCAACGTCGGCCCCGGGCTGCTCCAACTGCCCGCTGACCGCGCCAGCTGGGCGCCGCAGGGTTTCATCGCCTACTCGAAGCTGTGCACCCACGCGGGCTGCCCCGTCGGGTTGTTCCGGGCCACGGAGCACGACCTCATGTGCCCCTGCCACCAGTCCACGTTCGACGTGCTGGATGGAGCCCAGGTCACGTTCGGGCCCGCCCCGCGGCCACTGCCTCAACTGCCGATCCAGCTCCAGCCGGACGGCACCTTCGTGGCGCTCGGCGACTTCCCCGAGCCGGTCGGACCGGCGTTCTGGAACCAGACCCTCGGGGGTGGCGCATGACCGGCCCCGGCCCGGCGCCCGGCGACGACCGCGTCCATCACGTGGAAGGGGAACCCGTTCCGCGCGACGCCGACGCGATCGAGGGCGATGCGCTCCCGGCGCCCGGCGGCCAGCTCCCGGTCGTGGGACCCGTCGTCCGCTTCCTCGACAACCGCACGGGGCTCGTCACGTTCGGCCGGACGGCGCTCGAGAAGGTCTTCCCCGACCACTGGACATTCCTGCTCGGCGAGATCGCCCTCTTCTCGTTCATCGTGCTGCTGATCACGGGCACGTACCTGACGCTGTTCTTCCGGCCCGACGGCACCCAGACGATCTACGCCGGACCCTACGCTCCGCTCGACGGGACGAAGATGTCCGCGGCGTTCTCGTCGGTGCTCGCGCTGAGCTTCAGCGTCGAGGGCGGCCTGCTCGCGCGCCAGGCCCACCACTGGGCCGCGCTGCTGTTCATCGCGGCGATCGTCACGCATCTCACCCGCATCTTCCTGACAGGCGCCTTCCGGCGGCCGCGCGAGCTGAACTGGATCATCGGGTTCACGCTGCTGCTGCTCGCGCTCGGCGAGGGGATCACGGGGTACTCGCTGCCCGACGACCTGCTGTCGGGCACCGGGCTCCGGATCATCTACTCGATCACCATGGCGATCCCGTTCCTCGGCCCGTGGGTCGCCTCGCTGCTGTTCGGCGGGCTCTTCCCGACGACCCAGATCATCAGCCGCCTGTTCATCGTGCACGTGCTGCTGCTGCCCGGCGTGCTGATCGGCCTGATCTCGGTGCACCTGCTGTTCGTCTGGATCCAGAAGCACACGCAGTACAAGGTCCCGGGCGCGACGGAGCACAACGTCATCGGGCTGTCCCTGTGGCCCGGACAGGCCTTCCGGTCCATCGGGGCGTTCCTGCTGACGGCCGCGGTGATCGCACTCCTGGGCGGGCTCTTCGAGATCAACCCGGTGTGGATCTACGGCCCGTACGTGCCGTACGCGGCCGCCGTTCCCGCGCAGCCGGACTACTACGTCGGCTGGCTCGAGGGGCTGGTCCGGATGGCGCCGAACTGGCAGCTGACGCTCTTCGGGATCACGATCCTGCCCGAGCCGTTCATCCCGGGGCTCGTCGTCCCGGGCGTCCTCTTCACGGTGCTGTGGGTCTGGCCGTTCATCGAGGCGTTCATCACGGGCGACCATCGAGAGCACAACCTGCTCGACTGGCCGTGGGAGGCACCCTGGCGCGCGGCGACCGGGGCAGCCTTCGCCACGATCTTCCTGGTGCTGCTGCTCGAGGGAGCCAACGACGTGCTCGCCGCGTGGCTCCTCATCCCGGTCGAGGACCTCACGCAGTTCTTCCGCATCATGGTGTTCGTCGGACCCGTCGTCGCGTGGATCGTGACGTACCGGCTCGCCCGCGCCCGGCTGGAGCACGGCACGAAGCCGATCGAGCCACTGGGTGGCATCGCGCTGCGACGCAATGCGACGGGCGGGTTCGAAGAGGTGCACGACCGGGCCGCGGTGGACGCGGCGCTTGGTGGCGGGGGCCGGAAGTGAACCGCAGGATCCTCGTCCTGGCGGCGGCGACCGTCGTGTTCGCGGCCGCGTGCATGCCGCAGTCCGCGACCGTGCAGGAGGAATCGACCTACAACCTCTACCAGGTCTTCTTCTGGACGGCCGCCGTGGTCGCCGCGATCGTCTACGGGATGACGACCTTGGCGGTCATCCGCTACCGGCGGAAGCGGAACGCGCCGGACGACGAGCTGCCGACGCAGACGCGCGAGAACCGGTCGCTCGAGATCGCCTGGACGGCCCTCCCGTTCCTGACGGTCTTCGTGCTGTTCATCCTGACCCTGTTCACGCTGAATACCGTCGACGCGATGCCGCCGAACCCTGCCGCCACGATCGACGTGACCGCCTTCCGCTGGTCGTGGACGTTCGCGTATCCGGGGAAGGGCGTCACGATCACCGGCGCCACGGGGCAGCCGCCCGAGATGGTCGTGCCGGCCGGTCAGAACATCCACATCGTCCTGACGTCGGCGGACGTGGCGCACGCGTTCTGGATCCCGAAGTTCCTGTTCAAGCGCGACGCGATTCCGGGGATCACCAACGCGTTCAACTTCACGATCAAGGACCCGGGCACGTACACCGGGCAGTGTGCCGAGTACTGCGGCCTCTACCACGACGAGATGACGTTCACCGTGCGCGCCGTCCCGCCGGCCGAGTACCAGGCGTGGCTGGCGCAGCAGCGCGCGGGCGCGTCAGCCCCGCCGCCGTCCGCTGTGCCGCCGTCCGCCGTCCCGTCTCCGGTCGTCCCGTCGGGGTCGGTCGGCCCGACCTACTCCGGCGCGCCGACTCCGGCGGGTGCCTCATCGCCGGCCGCGCCCCCCGTTGCGTCCTCGTCGCCCACCGCGTTCTCCGCCCCCGCCGGGAGCCAGCCATGAGCACCCTGATCGACGTCGTCCCCGTCGTACGCCCTCGTGCCGGGGCCAACATCCTCGAGTGGGTCACGACGACCGATCACAAGAAGATCGGCCTGCTGTACCTCTTCACCGCGCTCGGGTCCCTCATCCTGCGCGGGCTCATGGCAGAGGTCATCCCCGTCAACCTGCGGGAGATCGTGCTGGAGGGGAAGAAGGAGGCCGACGTCGCGCTGAAGGCGCAGGACACCCTGACCGTCTTCCCGCGCTCCGCCTTCAAGGATTCGCCCAAGGTGACCATCTCCGGCGAGGTGCGCCGCCCAGGCACGTTCGACCT
>JAKAAV010000119.1 GCA_021802185.1 Chloroflexota bacterium
GGCCGAGCATGTACATGCCGGCCTTCTTCTGGATCAGCTTGTCCGCCGACTGCTGCCAGGTGAGACCCGCGAACTGCGAGTCGCAGTAAGGAAGCAGTTCCTTCCACTTGTTGAAGACCGCCGTGACCTTCGGGTCCGTCCACTTCTGCTTGCCCGTCAGCAGGCCGACGTGGAAGTCGTACCCGTTCAGGCGAAGGTCGAGGATGTCGAAGGTCCCCATGGCCGGCCAGCCGTCCTTGTCGCCGAAGGCGAACGGGATCAGGCCGTCCTTCTGCATCGTCTGACAGAGCGTGAGGAGGTCGGTCCAGGTGGTCGGGATCGTGTAGTTGTGCTGCTGGAAGACGCTCTTCCGGTAGAAGATCGCCCACGGGTAGTAGTCGATCGGGACGCCGTACACGTGCCCGTCGTTGCCGGTGACGGCCGTCGCGAAGGCCGACGTGAAGTTGCTCTTCACGGACGACCACACGTCGTCGATGGGGGAGACGAGACCCTGATCGGCGAAGAACCGCATGCGGTAGCCGGAGAACCAGAGGAAGTCGTCCTGCGGGGTGCCCTGCAGGTACGAGGTGATCTGGTCCTGGAACGTGTTGTGGTCGACCGTGTTCATCTGGACCTGGACGCCGGTCGCCTGCGTGAACGCCTGGTTGATGAGGTCCATGCCCTTGTGGGGGGCCGGGTCCGAGTTGTTGCTGCCGACCGTCACCTGGCCGGTCCCCTTGGCGATCGATCCGCCGGGAGCCGCCGATCCACCGGCCGCGGACGACCCTGCCGGCGCCTTGCTCGACCCGCCGCCCGCAGGCTGTGTCGTGGCGCCCGCGCCGCACGCCGCGAGGAAGGCTGACACGCCTGCGGCGCCGGCGATGCCCGCCATGCCCTTGAGGATGGAGCGCCGGGAGACGTGGGCGGCGCCGACGTCGGGCAGCGGCGCGCCTCCGGGATTCTCGCCTGAGCTGGCCGCCATTGGTTCCGCCTCCTCTTGCCTCGAGCCAACAGAAAACGACAGGAACCCGGCGATTGTCCGCTCCGCCGTACGCCGATGTCAATAGGTTCAACATCATCCACCACACACCCTCACTGCCGACGTTGACTTCTGTGCGGGTCCGATGCATCCTGTTGCCGCTGTATCACGCACGGGTGGGGCGAGGAAGCGCGGAATGGCGAGGCCCGCAGGGTCGGCGCTCGGAAGGCGTGGCGCGTGCTAGCGCGGCAGCGGCAGGCCCTGATCCTGGAGAGGATCCGCGAGCACGGCGCGGTGCGTGTGGCCGACCTCGTCCTCGAGCTCGGCGTCTCCGACATGACGATCAGGCGCGACCTGGAGATCCTCCGCGCCGGCGGGCTCCTCGAGAAGGTCCACGGCGGCGCGACAGCGGTCGCCGGCAGCGCGCTCTTCGAGCCCGGCTTCGCGGCGAAGTCGTCGATGCAGCAGGCCGAGAAGGAGGCGATCGCCGAGGCCGCGATGTCCCTGGTCGAGCCCGGGATCGCGATCGGCGTGTCGGCCGGGACGACGACCTACGCGATCGCCCGCAGACTCGCGGAGGTGCCCGGCATCACGGTCGTGACGAACTCGATCCGGGTCGCCGACGCACTCACCGACGGAGGCCGCTCGGATCAGACCGTCGTGCTCACGGGCGGGGTGCGGACGCCGTCGGATGCGCTGGTCGGACCGTTCGCGCTCCAGGTGCTCGAGAACGTGCATCTCGACATCCTGTTCATCGGCGTGCACGGCATGGACCCGCGAGCCGGCTTCACCTCGCCCAACCTCCTCGAGGCGGAGACCAACCGCGCGATGGTGGAGTCGGCACGGCTGCTCGTCGTCGTCGCCGACCACACGAAGTGGCGCACGATCGGCCTCAGTTCGTTCGCCCGCCTGTCGCAGGCCGACGTGTTGA
Source organism: Chloroflexota bacterium (assembly GCA_021802185.1). GTDB lineage: Bacteria > Chloroflexota > Limnocylindria > Limnocylindrales > CSP1-4 > JAJYNJ01. The sequence goes on from JAKAAV010000119.1 coordinate 1,890, forward strand.
TCACGGATTCCGGCCTCCCCGCCGATGGGCGGGAGGTGCTGGGCGCGGAGGTCCGGCGGCTCGTGCTGGCGCAGCCCGCCATGCGGACTCCGGCTCCCGATCACGTCGCGACGGCCGGGGCCGACGCCGGTGGCGACGGCGCGGGGTCGACGCCTCGTTCGACATCCAGCAGGACCGCGGCGAAGCTTGTCGCGGGCGCCCGACGCTCTCGCGGAGACGGTGGGCGCGCGGGTGGCGGGGGCAATGGCGGGAGCGCGGGCTCGGCAGGCGATGCGCTCGTACCTGCGTCGACCGGCTCGGCGGAGGCTCCGGGCGTCGGCGAGCGGCAGGGCGTCGCGGCCCGCGACCGGCAGTGACCCAGGCGCGTGCCGGGCGCGTCGCGGCGCCACCCGGCTCCCGGACGGCCGTCCTCACGCATCCGCACCGCAGGTACAACCCGCTCCTCGACGAGTGGGTGCTGGTGTCGCCCGAGCGGACGCGGCGCCCCTGGCTTGGCCACAAGGAGGGTGCGCCTCCCGACACGCTTCCGGCATACGACCCCGACTGCTACCTGTGCCCCCGGAACCGGCGCGCGAACGGGGAGCGAAACCCGCAGTACACCGGCACCTTCGTGTTCACGAATGACTTCGCCGCGCTCCGACCGGACGTCCCCGTCGAGCGGGCGGGGCATGGCCTGCTGATCGCGGAGAGCGAGGCCGGGACATGCCGCGTCATCTGCTTTTCGCCGCGGCATGACCTGCGCATGGCGGGGATGACGCAGGCGGAAGTGCGCGGCGTCGTGGACGTGTGGGCCGATCAGACCGCGGAGCTCGGCGATCGGTACCGGTGGGTGCAGGTGTTCGAGAACCGCGGCGAGGCGATGGGCGCGTCGAACCCGCATCCGCATGGCCAGATCTGGGCCGGGACGGCGCTCCCCGTCGAGGGTGCGCGCGAGGATGCCGGCCAGCGCCGGTGGCGGGACGCGCACCGGACGAACCTGCTGCTCGACTACGCGGCGCAGGAGCAGGGCGGCCCGCGCGTGGTCTTCGAGGACGACGAATGGCTCGTGCTCGTCCCGTTCTGGGCGGTGTGGCCGTACGAGGTGCTCGTGCTGCCGAGGTCGCCGGTGCTCCGCCTGCCGGACCTCGACGACCAGCGGCGCGAGGCGCTCGCCGCCTCTCTGATCGCCCTGCTCGACTCCTACGACAGCCTGTTCGGCGTCCCTTTCCCGTACTCGATGGGCTGGCACCAGGCGCCGTTCGACGACGAGGACCACGCGCACTGGCAGCTGCACGCGCACTTCTATCCGCCGCTGCTCCGGTCCGCGAGCGTCCGGAAGTTCATGGTCGGCTACGAGATGCTGGCCGAGAGCCAGCGCGACCTGACGGCGGAGGACGCGGCGGCGCGCCTCAGGGCCGCCGCCCGCCACCGCTACTGACCCGGGAATCGAACCGGGCGGTCGCGTGACCGCCCGGTCTGGTGCGTCCTCCGGTCCGTGCGGCGCGGGTGCGCCGGCGCGGGACAGTGCCTACGCCGCCGCGAGCTCGCGGCTCGTGAGCGACAGCCCGCTCTGGTCGTCGAACATGTGCACGCGGTCGATGGGGACGCGCAGGTCGAGCACGTCGCCCGGCCGCACCTTCGCCGACGAATTGATGAGGGCGATGATCTCGTCGTCGCCCGCCCGCAGGTGGATCTGCTCCTCGTCGCCGAGGTACTCGACGACGTCGGTGGTGGCCCGCAGGGTGGCGTCGCCCGGCTGTGCCTCGCCGAGCTCGAGGTGCTCGGGCCGGATGCCGACCGTGATCGTGCTGCCCTCGATGGTGGCCACCGCGTCGCGCAGTCGATCCGGAACGGGGAACGTCAGGTCGCCCTTGGTGAGCTGGACCCTGCCGTCGCCCCGGCTGGCCGTCATCTCGATGAAGTTCATGGCCGGGGAGCCGATGAACCCCGCCACGAACTTGTTGACGGGGTGGTCGTAGAGCTCCTGGGGCGGCCCGACCTGCTGCAGGAGGCCGGCGCTCATGACGGCGATCCGGCTGCCCATCGTCATGGCCTCGATCTGGTCGTGCGTGACGTACACGAACGTCGTCGCGAGTCGCTGGTGGAGCCGCAGGATCTGCGCCCGGGTCTGGGCGCGCAGCTTCGCGTCGAGGTTCGACAGCGGCTCGTCCATGAGGAACACGGCGGGCTCGCGGACGATCGCGCGGCCGAGGGCCACGCGCTGCCGCTGGCCGCCGGAGAGCTGCTTCGGCTTGCGGTCGAGGAGCGCGCCGAGGTCGAGGATCTTCGCGGCTTCCTGCACGCGCCGCTCGATCTCGGGCTTCGGCACCTTGCGCAGCTTGAGGCCGAAGGACAGGTTGTCGCGCACACTCATGTGCGGGTACAGCGCGTAGCTCTGGAACACCATCGCCACGTCGCGGTCCTTGGGCGCCAGGTCGTTGACCACGCGATCGCCGATCTTCAGCGTCCCTTCGGAGACCTCCTCGAGGCCGGCGATCATCCGGAGGCTCGTGGTCTTGCCGCACCCGGACGGGCCGACGAGCACGAGGAACTCCTCGTCGCGGATGTCGAGGTTGAGATCCTGGACGGCGACGACGTCGCCGCTGTACCGCTTCCACACGTGGTCGAACGTCACGGTTGCCATAGACGGGCCCTCATCGTCGCGCTGCGGACGTCGGCGTGCGCGTCATCCGGGCGATCGTACCACGCGATTCCAGTCGCTCCGGCGTTCGATTCCCGCCTCCGGATATCACGCGCGCCTCCCCATGCATCGCGTCACGCCCTCGCCGCTCGGTCGCTCGGTCGCGACCTTCGCCCCGCCCTCGCGCTCGATACACTCGACGGCAGGAGGGTCGTGGCGTGCTCGAGATGGATGTCATCGGATGGATCGTGGTCGGGCTGATCGCCGGCGCGCTGTCCGGGCTGCTCGTCCCCGGGCGCGCCGCGCGCGGGTGCCTCGCCAACATCGTGGTCGGCGTGCTGGGCGGCGTCGTCGGCGGCTGGATCGGCAGGCAGCTGGCGTTCGGCGACCCGCAGGGATTCCTCGGCGCGATCGTCGTGGCGCTCGTCGGTGCCGTCGTCGTGCGGGTGATCCTCGAGGCGCTCTCGCCGAAGGAGGCGCGACGGTGGTGATCCGGACGCGTTCGTGAGGCCCCTCCGGATCGCCGTCGGTCGCACTCCGCCACCCGAAGCCCTCCGAGCCGTCCTGGTCCGCGACGTCCGGGTCGACGGGGAGCGCTGGGCGAAGGGCCGGCGGCTGTCGACCGAGGACCTCCGTCGCATCGCACGGGCGGACGTCGTGGTCGATCTCGGCCTCCGGGGCTCCTCCGACGAGCCGCTCCCAGGGACGACGGCGCTGCCCGCCGTGGTGCTCGATCCCGACGAGGTGCACGAGGACGAGGCGGCCATCGAGCTGGCCCGGGCGGCCGCGGGCCCGGGGCTGCAGGTCCGCGCGCCGGCCGAAAGCCGCGTGGACCTCCTCGCGCAGGCGGACGGCGTGCTCCACGTCGAGGTGGTGCGCCTGCGACGGCTCGACGCGATCGACCCGCTCCAGGTCTTCACGCTGTACGACGGGCAGGTCGTCAGGGCAGGGGAGGTGGTCGGGAGCGTCAAGATCGGCCCGCACGCAGTGGCCCGCGAGGTGCTCGAGCGGGGCCTGGCTGCCGCCCGCGCGCGCAGGGGTCTCGTCCGCGTCGCCCCGTTCGTGCCGCGCCGGGTCGCCGCCGTCGTACACGAGACCATCCGGCCCCTCGTGCGCGAGCGGTTCGAGCGGAGCATCGAGAGCCGGGTGTCGTCGCTCGGGTCGACGCTCGTGGAGATCGCGTACCCGGGCGACACCCGGCAGGTCGAGTCCGAGCTGCGGCGGCTCACGGGGGGACGGAGCCGCGTCGACGTCGTGCTGACCGCCGGCGCCGCCTCGACCGATCCGACCGACCCGTTCTTCCTCGCCATCGCCAACCTCGGCGGCCGCGTCGTCCGCCACGGTGTCCCTGCGCACCCCGGTTCGATGGTGTGGCTGGCCCGGATCCGGTCGACCGACCTGCTCGGGCTGCCGAGCTGCGGCGCGTACTCGAGGGCGACCGCCGCCGACCTGCTGCTGCCGCGGCTGCTCACCGGCGAGCGCGCAAGCGCGCGGATGGCGGCGTCACTCGGGCACGGCGGTATCCTCGTGCGCGAGATGCGGTTCCGGTTTCCGGCATACGCTCGGGAACTCGAGGCGCCGGCGGGGTAGTCCCGGGCCGGTCACGCCGGGCGGCGCCGGTACGACCCATCGGCGACTCGTGCCGGGCACGGCTGGCGATCCTCGGCCAGACTGGGGCGATGCGGAATCGGGAGGGGATCGCGTGAAGGAGCTGGTCCCGACGCTCGCAGCCTGGCGCGCCGAGGGCGTGGAGGCGGGGCGGGCCGTCGTCGTCCGAACGTTCGGGTCGTCCCCGCGTCCCGAGGGCGCGGTGCTGCTCCTCGCGTCGGACGGCCGGATCGCGGGCTCCGTGAGCGGAGGCTGTGTCGAGGGCGCCGCGGCCGACGAGATCCGGCGCGCGCGACGGACCGGGCGCTCGCGCGTCATCCGGTACGGGATCAGCGATGAGCAGGCCTGGGACGTGGGGCTGGCCTGCGGCGGGACGATCGACGTGCTGGTCGAGCCGGTCGTCCGGCCGGAAGCCGAGGAGGCGGCGCGCGTGGCCGCGGGGATTGCGGCGGCTGGCGCCGTCCCCGCCGCCGTCATCACGCCGCTCCCCGGGGGCTCGCCCGGCCCCGAGGTCGGGCCTCATCGGCCCTCCGAGGGCGAGGCGCCCGCGCCTGTGCTCGTCGCGTACGAGGACGGGCGCATCGACGGCGGGACCGGCGATGCCGACCTGGACGACGAGCTGCGTCGAGTGGGCGCTGACGCCCTCCTTGGCGGCACGTCGCGGACCGTCGAGATCTCCGGCCGCTCGTTCTTCGTCGAGGCGTTCCCCCGCCGGCCGCGCCTCGTGGTCGTGGGCGCCGTCCAGGTCGCGATCCCGCTCGTCGCGATCGCGCGGACGCTCGGCTACGAGACGGTGGTCGTCGACGGGCGGCCCGCGTTCGCGACGCGCGAGCGCTTCCCGGAGGCCGACCGGATCGTCGTCGGGTGGCCCGAGGATGCCGCCGGGGAGATCGACCTCGGGCCTGCCGATGCCGTCGCGGTCCTCTCGCATGACGTGAAGTTCGACGAGCCCGCGATCGTCGAGTCGCTGGCCCGGGGATGCC
>JAKAAV010000120.1 GCA_021802185.1 Chloroflexota bacterium
TTGACACCCCTGCCGCCGCACCGGAGAATCGCTCCGACGTGTCGAACAACCCTCCAGGTCGCGACGGGCGGCCCGCGTCGTGAACGACGTCCCGTCCGCTCCGGTCGCCGTCATCCTGGCCGCGGGGCTCGGGACGCGCATGCGATCGCGCCGCCCCAAGGTGCTTCACCCGGTCTGCGGCCGCCCGATGCTCGCCCACGTGCTCGACGTCGCGCGCGCCGTCGCTCCGGCCGCCGGTGGCCGTGCCGCGCCCGATCCCGTCGTCGTCGTATCGCCGGCGACCGAGCGCGTGCGCGACGAGATCGGCACGGACGGGGTCTCGTACGCGGTGCAGGCCGAGCCGCTGGGAACGGCCGACGCGCTGCGCGCGGCGATGCACGCGGTTCCGGCGGGCGTCGAGGAGATCGTCGTCCTGAGCGGGGACACGCCGCTTCTGCGACCGGAGACGGTCCGTGACCTGCTGTCGCGGCGGCGCGCGGAGGAGGCCACCATCGCGCTGGCCGTGATCCACCCCGCGGACCCGCGCGGATACGGCCGAATCGTTCGGGGCACCGACGGCAGGGTGGCCAGGATCGTCGAAGAGAAGGACGCCGACGAGGCGACCCGCCGCGTCGGCGAGGCGAACGCCGGCCTGTACGCCTTCAGCGCCGCGTGGGTGCGCTCGCGGATCGCGGACGTCGCGCCTTCGCCGGCGACCGGCGAGTACTACCTGCCGGACCTCGTCGCGATGGCGCACGCCGAGGGCGGCACGGTCGTGACGCTCGACGTCACGGACGAGCGCGAGCTCGCGGGCATCAACGACCGCGTGCAGCTTGCCGAGGCGGAGGCCGAGCTGCGCCGGCGCATCGTCGAGGCGCACATGCGCGCGGGCGTCACGATGCTCGACCCCGCCAGCGTCTCCGTCGAGTCCGCCGTCGAGATCGCGCCCGACGTCGTGCTGGAGCGTGGCGTGATCCTGCAGGGCCGGACGCGCATCGGGACCGACAGCGTGATCGGCGCCGGCAGCCGGATCGTCGACAGCGTGATCGGCGAGCGGTGCCGCGTGTGGTCGAGCGTGATCGAGTCGAGCGAGATCGGGGACGACGTCCAGGTGGGCCCGTGGGCGCACCTCCGACCCGGGGCGCGCGTCGGCGACGGCGCCGAGGTCGGCAACTTCGCCGAGATCAAGTCCAGCACCCTCGGTCCCGGCTCGAAGCAGCACCACTTCAGCTATCTCGGCGACGCGACCGTGGGCGAGCGCGTGAACATCGGCGCGGGCACCATCACCTGCAACTACGATGGCCGTCGCAAGCACCCGACACGGATCGGCGACGGAGCGTTCATCGGGTCCGACACGATGCTCGTCGCCCCTGTCGACGTGGGGGCCGGGGCCAGGACGGGAGCGGGTTCGGTCGTGACCCGCGACGTACCCGACGGGATGCTCGCCGTGGGGGTGCCCGCAAGGCTCCGCCGGCCGCACGATGCCAGCGAACCGCAGGGCGAGCCCGGGACGATCGCCGCGGAGGCCGGAGGCGGCGCCGCGATCACGGCCGGCGCAGCGGACGATCCCGCGGCCCAGCGACCGGAACCCGCACCCGAGGACGCCGCGCCCCGCGCATGAACGCGCTCCAGGACCTCATCATCATCGCGATCCTGATCGCGCTCAACGCGTTCTTCGTCGCGTCCGAGATCGCGCTCGTCACGACCCGGCGCAGCCGCATCGAGCAGTTGATGGAGGAGGACAACCAGGCCGCGCGGCGCGTGGACCATCTCCTCCAGCGGCCGGGCCGGTTCCTCGCCGTGACCCAGCTCTGGATCACGTTCATCGGCTTCCTCTCGTCGGCGTTCGCGGCGGTCAGCCTGACGGTCGGGCTCGACGACGCGCTCTCGAAGTTCCCGCTGGTCGCCCCGTATTCGACCGCCGTGAGCCTCGTCCTGGTCACATTGCTCCTCTCGCTGTTCACGATCGTGTTCGGCGAGCTCGTGCCGAAGGCGATCGCGCTGGCGAACGCGGAACGGTTCGCGCTGGGCGTCTCCGGCCTGTTCCTGTTCCTCGAGACGCTGCTGAGCCCGCTGGTGCGCCTGCTCGAGTTCGTCACGAACTCCGTCACGCGGCCGCTCGGCGTCGTCCAGCAGGACCGCAACCAGATCTCGATGGAGGAGCTGAAGATCCTCGTCGAGCGTGGCGGCGAGCAGGGCGTGCTCGAGGCCGAGGAGGAGCAGATGATCTCGGCTGTCATCGAGCTCGGGGAGGGCCGGGTCCACGAAGTGATGGTCCCGCGCATCGACGTGACGGCGATCCCGATCGACACGCCCTTCGGCGAGGCGGTCGACACGATCCTGCGTGAAGGTCATTCGCGCATTCCCGTGTACGAGGAGTCGATCGACAACGTCGTCGGGATCCTGTACGCGAAGGACCTGCTGCCGTACCTCAAAGGCAACGCCCCCACACCAGACCTGCGGCGGCTGCTCCGCACGCCGCTGTTCGTGCCCGAGTCGATGAGCGTGGACGACCTGCTGCACGAGCTGCAGCGGCGCAAGGTCCACATCGCGATCGTGCTCGATGAGTACGGCGGGACCGCGGGCATCGTGACGATCGAGGACCTGCTCGAGGAGATCGTCGGCGAGATCCAGGACGAGTACGACGTCGAGGAGCCGATGGTCGAGCGGGTGTCCGACGAAGAGGTGCGCTTCGACGGCCGGGCGAACATCGACGACTTCGTGGAGGCCTTCGACGTCGACCTGGCCGACGACCGCGAGGAGTACGACACGGTGGGCGGGCTCATGTACCACCGGATGGGAGGCGTGCCGAAGGTCGGCGACACCGCCGACGTCGACGGGGTGACGCTGACCGTCGAGTCGACCGATGGCCGGCGGGTCGGGAAGGTGCGGGCGGTGCGGCGGCCCGGCGAACCGGCCCGGTCGGAGGCGGCCGGGGAGTAGGGCGAGCTCGCCGCCTCGTCGCAGGCGATCCGGCCACCCGTGTCGAACGCGCACCCCGTGCGCGGGACGATGGCCACCCGGAGTCAGCCGGCGGCGTCGCGTGCGCCGCCAGGGCCGAAGATCGCGTTTCGGAGCGTGAGGGCCGCCTCGTCGACCGACACCGCGTCTGGGTCGTCGGGACGCTCCTCGTCCCACGTGCCGGGTCCCCAGAGCCGGCCGAGCCGCACGATGGCCGTGTCCAGCCCTGACGCGAGTGCCGCCTGCTCCATCGCCTCGCGCGCCCGGGCCGCGCGTTCGGGCACCTCGAACGAGATGCTCTCGATGACGAGTCGCCGGGCCCCCGACGCGACCGCGGCGGCGACGAGGATGGGCGTCGCCTCGCGCCGGATCCGGTTGTTCGCCTCGAAGTCGCGGCCCGCGAGATCGGTCAGCAGGTCGACGACGACGTCGGGCCGCGCGCGCGTGAGCGCGGCCGTGACCGCGTCACGGTCGTACGCGTCCGCGACGACGGGCTCGGCTCCGAGGGCCTCGACGAGGCCGGGCTGCGAGCGCGTCATGCCGGCGACCTGGTGGCCGCGGAGCAGGGGAAGCAGCGCCCGGCCGAGGATGCCGCTGGCGCCCGCGACGAAGATCCGCATCCGCGAACGGTAGCTCCAGGTTCGTCCCACCGCCACGATCGCTCGGGCAGGCGTCCGCGCCGCGCCTCAAGGCCCCGCCGTCTCCCCGACCCTGATCGCTCTCCTACGCGCGGATCGCGCCGACGATGATGTCCCGCAGTCGATCGCGCGCCGCGCCCTCGATGACCCCGGCCGCGTCGAGCGCCTCCAGCGCCTCGTCGCGCAGCCGCCGCGCCTCGCGCCGCGTGTACTCGCCCGCACCCGTTCGGTCAAGGATCGCGCGCGCCTCGGCCACCTCGTCGGGCGTCGGGTCGTCAGGCGTCGGCTCCTCGCGGTCGTAGATCGCCCGCAGCCGGTCGCGATCGTCGGGCGAGGCGTGCTCGAGCGCGTAGAGCACGGGCAGCGTCCGCTTCCGCTTCGCCAGGTCGGACGGCTCCTTCCCGGTCTCCTGCTCCGCGCCCCAGATGCCGAGCAGGTCGTCGTTGAGCTGGAATGCCAGGCCCAGGGCCCAGCCAAAGCGCCGGTACGCGTCGACCACCGCCTGGTCGTCGGTCGCCAGCATCGCGCCGGACTCGATCGACGCCGCGATGAGCGCCGCCGTCTTCCGGCCGATCATGTCGAAGTACCGGTCGACAGTCATCCGGTCGCCATGCTCGGATCCCCAGAGGTCCAGGAACTGTCCCTCGCAGAGCGCGAGGCACGTCCGGTCGTACAGCCGGAACAGCCGCAGGACCTTCGAGTCGCTGAAGCCGAGGTTGCTGAGCCGGTGCAGCGCCAGACGCGAGAGCACGAACAGCGTGTCGCCCGTGTTGATCGCCTGGCCGACCCCGAACACCGTCCAGAGCGCGGCGCGGTGGCGCCGCTCGACGTCGCGATCCTCGATGTCGTCGTGGACGAGGCTGAAGTTGTGGCCGAGCTCGACGGCCGCAGCTCCGGGCAGCGCGCCGACGTGGTCGCCGGCGATCGACGCGTACGCGAGCAGCCCGAGCAACGGGCGCAGCCGCTTTCCGCTCACGCCCGACGAGCCGTCGAGGCCCATGTGGTATCGGACCATGTCGTAGAGTTCGCGCGTCGCCGGCCCGTCGGCGGCGTCCACGACCGACAGGATCTCGGATTCCGTGTCGGTGATCATGGCCTGCAGGTCGGCCTGTGTCAGCACGCCCCGGATGATACAGGCGCTACGCTTCCCTCATGCCCGTCCCCCGGATCTACAAGACGACCGCGCTCGTGCTGTCGCGCTTCGACCTGGGGGAGGCAGATCGTGTCCTCACCCTCCTGACGCCGCACGACGGCAGGCTCAAGGCGATCGCGAAGGGCGTGCGGCGGCCGTCGAGCCGGCTGGGCGGGAGCCTCGAGCCGTTCGCGGAGCTGCACCTCGTGCTCGCCCACGGGCGCACGTTCGACGTCGTCACGCAGGCCACGGTGCGTCACGCGTGGCTCACGCTGCGCGACCGCCTCGAGTCGACCGCCACGGCGTGGTACGTGTCGGAGCTGGTCGAGCGTTCCACCGAGGAGCGCGCACCGGCGGCGCGACTGTACGACCTGCTCGCGGCCGCGTACGGGTACCTCGACGCGGGGCTGCCCCCGGGCCGCGTCGCGCGCTGGTTCGAGTTCGGCCTGACCGATGAGCTGGGCCTGCGGCCCGAGGTCGACCGGTGCGTCGAGTGCGACCGACGGCTGGAGGCCGACGAGGCATTCCGGTGGGTGCCGGCGCTGGGCGGCCTGCTGTGTGCGGCCCACCCCGGACCGAACGCGGAGCGGGCATCGCTGTCGGTGGACGGGCTGCGGCTGCTCAAGGCGTACCGGCACCTGGACCTCGAGCAGGTCGCGTCGCTGCGGCTCCCGCCCGCGGTCGAGGCGGAGGCGGAGCAGGCGATGCGCCTCTTCGTCCGCCACGTCCTCGAGCGCGAGGCGCGGTCGCTCGAGTTCCTCGACGAGGTGCGCGCTGGACGGTAGCGACGGCCGGCCCGGGGGGGCGCCGACGGGCGTCTGCCGGCCCGATCGGCCGTGCGACAATGGTCATCCGCCGGAGCGCGCATGCCAGATCGCGCCGGCGCCGACAGGAGTCTCCTCGCCGTGACCGACCACCCCACTGCCACCACGCCCGGCCCCGAAGCCGGCGCCGCCGACCCCGGCCCCTCGGTCGCCCAGCTCGACACGATCGTCTCGCTGTCGAAGCGGCGCGGGTTCGTGTTCCCGAGCTCCGAGATCTACGGCGGCATCAACGCCGTGTGGGACTACGGGCCCCTCGGCGTCGAGCTCAAGAACAACGTGAAGCGCGCGTGGTGGCGCGCGATGGTGCAGGACCGCGACGACATCGTCGGCCTGGACGCGGGCATCCTGATGGCGCCCCAGGTGTGGGTGACATCGGGCCACGTCGCGAGCTTCTCCGACCCGCTCGTGGAGTGCGGGACGTGCCACCGCCGGTACCGGCTGGACGAGCTGCCGGGTGCGGAGAACCTGACGCAGACCGAGCTGCGCGATCCCACGATCGTCGAGCGTCTGAACCTGCGCTGCCCGATCGACCAGGGAAGGCTGTCGGCGCCGCGCCGGTTCAACCTCATGTTCAAGACGCACATGGGGCCGGTGGAGGAGGACGCCAACGAGGTGTACCTGCGCCCGGAGACCGCGCAGGGCATCTACGTCAACTTCAGGAACGTCCGCGAGTCGAGCCGCAAGAAGGTTCCGTTCGGGATCGCGCAGATCGGCAAGGCCTTCCGGAACGAGATCAGCCCGGGGAACTTCGTCTTCCGGATGCGCGAGTTCGAGCAGATGGAGATGCAGTACTTCGTGAAGCCCGAAGACGCGGCCGCGCACTTCGAGGCGTGGATGCCGCGCCGGCGCGCGTGGTACGAGCGATACGGGGTCGACCCGGAGCGGCTCCGCTTCCGTGAGCACCGGCCCGACGAGCTCGCGCACTACGCGAAGAAGGCCGTCGACGTCGAGTACCGGTTCCCTTTCGGCTGGAAGGAGCTCGAGGGCATCCACAACCGTGGCGACTGGGACCTCGGCCGGCACCAGGAGGCGACCGGCGAGAACCTCGAGTACTTCGACCAGGCGACCGGCGAGCACTTCGTGCCGTGGATCGTCGAGACGTCGGCGGGCGCCGATCGCGCCGCGTTCACGTTCCTCATCGACGCGTACCGGGAAGAGGAGGTGCGCGGCGAGACGCGCGTCGTGCTCGGCTTTCACCCCGACCTCGCGCCGTACAAGGTCGCGGTGCTGCCGCTGCTCAAGAAGCGGCCCGAGATCGTCGAGCTGTGCCACCGGATCCGCGACGATCTCAAGCGCGACGTCATGGCGGTCTACGACGACACGGCCTCGATCGGGAAGCTGTACCGCCGGCAGGATGAGATCGGGACGCCCTACTGCGTCACGGTCGACGTGGATTCGCTCGAGGACCGCGCGGTGACCGTGCGCGATCGCGACTCGATGGAGCAGGTGCGGGTGCCGGTCGAGGGCATCCGGCGCTACATCCTCGACCGGCTCGAGGAGGCGCGCTCGGCCGGCTGACAGCGCGCATGGGCGGCTCGTTCTG
>JAKAAV010000121.1 GCA_021802185.1 Chloroflexota bacterium
GGCGGGATCCGGGAGCAGGACGGCGTAGCCGCGCGCGACGAGGAGCTGCGAGTTCCAGCGCCAGTGCCAGCCGTCCGTCCAGGATCCGAGCGGTCCGCCGTGCACGAACACGACGAGCGGCGCGGGGTGCTCGGCCGAGGCCTCCGGCGGGAGCACGAGCCATGCGCCGATCCGCGTCCCATCCGCCGCCGTGGCCTCGATCCGGTCGACCCGGCCGGGCGCGCCGACCGCAGCCTCGTCGGGTGCAGGGGAGGGCAGGGTGCGCGGGGACTGGTCGGCCGCACGCGCGTCGAGCCGCACGACCTGGTTCGGTGCGCGCAGCGTCGAGCGCAGCGCGTACACGGCCGACCCGTCGGCAGATGGAGCGATGCTCGCGAACGTGCCGTCAGCCGAGAGGCACGTCACCCTCCCCGTCGCGAGATCGGCGCGGAACACGCCCTCGCTGCCCCGCCGGGCGGCGAGGAAGAAGACGGCCGACCCGTCGGGGGCCCAGGCCGGGGAGTCGGGCCACAGGTCGGCGGCGGGAGCGAGGTCGCGACCCTGCCCGGACTCGAGCTCGACCAGCCAGAGCCGGCCCTCCTCGGCCGTTTCGGGATCGCCGATCGAGGTGCGGACGCAGGCGACCGACCGCCCGTCGGGCGAGACCGCGGGCTGATCGTAGGAGGCGTCGCCGCGCGTGAGGATTCGCGTTCGGCCGGTCTCGACATCGATCGCGGCGAGGTCGCCGATGGGCCGCCGGATGTCCGGCGACAGCATCGAGGCCACCACGGTGCGCCCGTCCGGGGACACGTCGAAGCCGCGCTCCTCGAGGGCGGCGCCGGCGTGCGGCGTCAGGTCGCGGGCGCTCGTCGCCGGCTCCGTGCCCTCGGGGATCCGCGCGGACAGGAGGTGCCGTTCGCGCGGGCCGACGTAGTGGTCCCAGTGCCGGATCGGGTACGACTCGAACAGGAGGGCGGACACGCCGGCCTCCTTGCGCGCCTTCGCCCGCGCCGCGTCCGTTTCCAGCGTGCCCGCGTCGGGGTACATCTTCCCGGCCATGACCACTGTGCGTGCCGACCGCGCCGCGCGGATGTCCTCGATCCCGCCATCCGGCGCCAGGAGCTGACGTGCCTCGCCTCCGTCGGCAGGGAGCAGCCAGAGCGCCTGCGCCTCGCGCTTCCCATCCTCCGCCGCGTCGGGGTCGGGCCGCGCAGACGCGAACAGCAGGGACCCGTCGGGCAGGAACGCCGGGCTGCACTCGCCCGATGCCGACCGCGTCAGCCGCCTCGGGTCACGCCGCCCCTCGGGGTCGATCTCCCAGAGGCTGTTGACGAGCTTCTTGCCATCCGGCGCGGGGACGGCGACGGTGACCATGAGCCGGCTCCCGTCGGGCGAGCACCGGAGGTCGGACAGGCGGGGCAGCGCGACGAACCGGTCGAAATCGAACGTCTCACTCATGCGCAGATCTTCGCATCGCCGAGCGGCGGGTGCGGCGCCACGGAGCCGCTGGCCGGTCGGCACCCCACCGTTCCTCCGGTCGGCCGTCCGCGACCACCGAGGGCCGGCGGTACAATCCGGGTGGTGCTGCGTCCCGCTTCTCCGCGCGCCCGGAGCCGCGTTCCGACGTCCCCAACGTCACCATCGCTCCCGACCGCGAACCGTCCTCCACAAGGAGCCAGCGACTGATGACCACGACCGAGATCGCTCCGGAGCGCGCCCATCGCGCGGCGAAGCGCTACATCTACGCGTTCGGCGGGGGGCACGCCGACGGCAACGGCGAGATGCGCGGCCTGCTCGGCGGCAAGGGCGCGGGCCTCGCGGAGATGACGCGCGCCGGGCTGCCGGTGCCGCCCGGGTTCACGATCACGACCGAGGCGTGCAACGACTACTTCGCGACCGGCGAGAAGCTGCCGGAGGGACTCTGGCAGGACGTCCAGGACGCGATGCGGGAGGTCGAGCGCGAGACCGGCAAGACGTTCGGGGGCCGCGACAACCCGCTGCTCGTGAGCGTGCGCTCCGGCTCGAAGTTCTCGATGCCGGGCATGATGGACACGGTCCTCAACCTCGGGCTCAACGAGGAGACGCTCCAGGGCCTGATCGCGCTGACGCAGAACGAGCGCTTCGGCTGGGACGCGTACCGGCGGTTCATCCAGATGTTCGGCCGGATCGTCATGGGCGTGCCCGGCGAGCGCTTCGACGAGGCGCTGGACGCAGCCAAGGAGCGTCACGCCGCGAAGGCCGACACGGACCTCGACGCGGCCGCGCTGCGCGAGCTGGTCGACGAGTACAAGCGCATCGTGCGCGAGGCGACGGGCCGCGACTTCCCGACGGACCCCGACGAGCAGCTGGATCTGGCGATCAAGGCGGTCTTCGGGTCCTGGTTCGGCAGGCGCGCCGTCGACTACCGGAACTTCAACAAGATCGCGCACGACCTCGGCACGGCCGTCAACGTCGTGACGATGGTCTTCGGCAACATGGGCAACGACTCCGGGACCGGCGTCGCGTTCACGCGCGACCCCAACACCGGCGAGAAGGTCCTGTACGGCGAGTACCTGACGAACGCGCAGGGCGAGGACGTCGTCGCCGGCATCCGGACGCCGCAGAAGATCGCGCAGCTCGAGCAGGACCTGCCACAGGCTTACCACGAGTTCCAGCAGATCGCGGACCGGCTCGAGAAGCACTACCGCGACGTCCAGGACCTCGAGTTCACGATCGAGCGCGGCCGGCTCTTCATGCTCCAGACCCGGAGCGCGAAGCGCACCGCCGCGGCGGCCGTCAAGATCGCGGTCGACATGGTCCACGAGGGGATCATCAGCGAGGCCGAGGCCGTCTCGAGGATCGAGCCCGCGCAGGTCGACCAGCTCCTGCGCGCGCAGTTCGACCCGAAGGCGCGCCAGGCGGCGACGCGGATCGCGAAGGGCCTCAACGCCTCGCCGGGCGCCGCCGTCGGCAAGGCCGTCTTCGACGCCGACACCGCGGTCGAGTGGGCCTCGCGAGGCGAGAAGGTCGTGCTCGTCCGCATCGAGACCTCCCCGGACGACTTCCACGGGATGGCGGTCGCCCAGGGCATCCTGACCGCGCGCGGTGGCGCCACGTCCCACGCCGCAGTCGTCGCGCGTCAGATCGGCAAGCCCTGCGTCGCCGGGTGCCCTGAGCTCGTGATCGATTACCGGGCGAAGTCGGCCAGCGCGAACGGCACCGCCTTTCGCGAGGGGGACGCGATCAGCGTCGACGGCTCGACGGGCGAGGTGTTCCTCGGCGCGCTGCCGACGGTGGCCGCGCGGTTCGAGGAGCAGCCCGAGCTCCAGCAGATCCTCGGGTGGGCCGACGGGATCCGGCACTTGATGGTGTGGACCAACGCTGACAAGCCCGAGGAGGCGGCCCAGGCACGCGGGTACGGAGCGCAGGGCATCGGCCTCTGCCGCACGGAGCACATGTTCCGCGAGGGCGAGCGGCTCGAGATCGTTCGTGCCGCGATCCTGGTGGCGAACCAGGCGACTCGCGCCAAGGCGGCGCTGGCCGCAGGGGGCTCGCTGTCGACCGCCGACCAGGCGGCCGTCGAGCAGTTCGACGCGGCGATGGCCAAGCTCGAGAAGCTCCAGCAGGGCGACTTCGAGGGGATCCTCGCGGCGATGACCGGCCTGCCGGTGATCATCCGGCTCATCGACCCGCCGCTCCACGAGTTCCTGCCGAAGCACGAGGAGCTGCTGGTCGAGGTCACGGAGGACCGCGTCAAGGGCGTGCCCGAGGAGGACCCGGCGTACGCCGAGGCCCGACGGATGCTCGCAGCCGTCGAGTCCATGCGCGAGCAGAACCCCATGCTCGGCCTGCGCGGCATCCGTCTCGGCCTCATGATCCCGGACTTCGTGAAGATCCAGACCCGCGCGATCCTCAACGCGGCCATCGCCGTGAAGCGGCAGGGCAAGGACCCGCACCCGGAGATCATGATCCCGCTCGTCGGGCACGTGAACGAGCTGCGGGCGACGCAGACGCTGCTCGAGGCCGAGGCCAAGTCGGTCGTCGAGAAGGCGGGCGAGTCGATCGCGTACAAGTTCGGCACCATGATCGAGATCCCTCGCGCGTGCTGGGTCGCAGGCGAGATCGCCGAGCTGGCGCAGTTCTTCAGCTTCGGAACCAACGACCTGACGCAGATGACGTTCGGCTACAGCCGCGACGATGCCGAGGGCGGGTTCCTGCTGAAGTACGTCGAGGAGAAGATCCTGCCGTACAACCCGTTCCAGTCGCTCGACCCCGTGGTCGTCGACGAGATGCGCATGGCCGTCGAGCGAGGCCGGAGGGCGCGGCCGGATCTCGAGGTCGGCATCTGCGGGGAGCATGGGGGTGACCCCGCCTCGATCGCGTACTGCAACGAGATCGGGCTCGACTACGTCTCGTGCTCGCCGTTCCGCGTGCCGGTCGCGCGGCTGGCCGCGGCGCAGGCGGTGCTCTCCGCCGAGCGGGACAGGTAGGCGGGGAGAAGGGCGGGTCCTGTCGCGGGACCGCGCGTCCGCGCTCCGGTCGGTCCCGCCTGTGCGGCCGGGCTCCCTGCGTGCGCTCGCGCCGGGCCGCCCCGCGCCTCCCGCCTCCCTCGCCGCTCGATCCAGATCCTGCTCGGCGGGAGCAGAGTTGGCCGCGCGAGAACTCGCCCGGCGGGAGCAGGAGCTGGCTGCGGCAGAACCCGTGCGTCCTGGAGCCGACTGGAGGGGCTGGATGGAATTCCGTGAGGTCGTCGCGCGGCGGCGGATGGTGCGCCACTTTGCGGACGAGCCGGTGCCGGCGGAGGTCATCGACGCGATCGCGGCGGCGGCGCAGCGCGCGCCGAGCGCCGGGTTCAGCCAGGGGCAGCGGCTGCTGGTCATCACCTCGCCCGAGGGCCGACGCCTCGTCGCCGGCCTGCTCGACGAGGAGGCCGGGGTCGCCGAGGGGTGGGACCGCTGGATCAGCGAGTGCGCGGCGCTGTTCGTGCCGTGCGTGAGCGAGCCGATCTACCACCGCCGCTACCAGGAACCGGACAAGGTCGACGAGTCGGGCTCCGAGATCGTCTGGCCGGTGCCCTACTGGTTCGTCGACGTCGGGATGACCTCGATGCTCGTGCTGCTCGCCGCGGTCGACGAGGGCCTGGCGGCGGGCTTCAGCGGCATCACCGACATTCCCGCGTTCAGGGCCGCCCTCGGGATTCCCCAGGAGTTCACGCCGGTCGGCGTGATCCCGGTCGGCCGCCCGCTCCCGGATCGCCGATCGCCGTCGCTCAGGCGCGGCTGGGTCCCCTCGGCGGAGTTCGTGCACCGCGAGCGCTGGTAGGCGATCAGCAGGCCGGGCAGCGGCTCTCGGATCGCGAGAGCGGCTTCGCGGCCTCAACCGCGGAGAGCGGCTCCGCGGCCCCAATCGCGGAGAGGCGCTTCAGCGGCCCCGGCAGCGGAGAGCGGCTCCGCGGCCCCAACCGCGAAGAGGCGCCTCAGCGGCCCTGACCGCGCTGCGCCTCCACGAACGCCGTCCCGAGCACGCGTGCCAGCGTCGGGAACGCGTGGATCGTGTCGGCGAGGACGTGGAGCGGGACATCTGCGCGGATCGCCAGCACCGCCTCGTGGATCGACTCCGCGGCGCCGGGCGCCGCGATGAAGGCGCCGGCGAGCCGCTGCGAACCCCGGTCCACGACGACCGTGACGTGCCCGGGCGAGTCGAGGATCTCGCCCTTCGCCGTCTGCGCGAAGTCGATCGACACCTCGAACGCGTCCGTGCCCGCCGCCCGCGCCTCGTCGACCTGCATGCCCACCCCGGCGGTCTCCGGCTCCGTGTAGGTCGCACGCGGGACGGCTCGCAGGTCGGGCCGGACATCGTCGCCGAGCGCGATCCGGACGGCCATCTCGCCTTCGTAGTGCGCGACGTGCGTGAACAGCTCGCCGCCCGCCGCGTCGCCCGCGATGTAGACCTCGTCCGCGATCCGCAGCCGCTCGTCGGGATGCACCCCTCGCGACGGATCCAGTCCAACGGTCTCGAGCCCGAGGCCGCCCAGCGGCGTCCGACGGCCCGTCGCGACCAGGACCTCGTGCGCGTCGAGGGTGTCTCCGCCCTCCAGCTCGATCCGGTGCCCGCCGTCCGCACCTCCACCCGCCACGATGCGGGTCGCGCGTGCCGAGGTCCGCACGTCGACGCCGTCCTTGCGGAGCGCGGCCTCGACCGCCGCCGAGTTCCGAGGGTGGTCGCGGTTGTTCAGCCGATCGCGCGGGTGGACGAGCGAGACCGGGACGCCGTACCGGGCGAAGACCTGGGCAAGCTCGACGCCGCTCGGGCCGCCGCCGAGCACGAGAAGGCTCCGCGGTAGGTCGCGCGTCGTCGTGGCCTGGCGCGTCGTCCAGGCGTTGCTCGCCTCCAGCCCGTCGATCCGGGGCATGGACGGCTCCGACCCGACCGCCAGCACGACATGCTCGGCGCCGAGCACGTCGTCGCCATCGGCGGTCCGGATCGCCACTCGGCCAGGGCCGTCGAGGCGCCCTTCGCCGCGGATCACCGCCGCGCCGGCCCGCTCGAGACCCCGCACGTGGCTCGAGTCGTCCGGCGCGCGGCGATCGCCTTCCCGGTTGATCATCCAGTCCCGTCGCGCTGACGCCTGCCCCCACGGGTACGCGCCGCCGAGCGCGTGGATGCCCGCGGCGTGGAGCAGTGTCTTCGAGGGCATGCACGCGAAGAACGGGCACTCGCCTCCGACGAGGCCGCGTTCCACGACCGCGACGCTCGCTCCGCGCGATCGCGCGAGGTTCGCCGCCGCTTCGCCCGCGGGTCCGCCCCCGATGATCACGAACTGGTATCGATCCACCGCTCCCCTCCGGCCATGGCGTCGCGCGGCACGCGCGATCGCGCCATTGTCGGGCGCTTTCGCGTCGCCCGCTCCGCGTCGCGCTCCGCAGCTCGCTCCGGACGCGCGAGCCGGTCAGGCCTGGTGAAGACGATCAGGCGGTGGCCGGTCCGCGGGTCGACGGAGATGCCCGGCGTTCAGATCCGGCGAAGGACGATGAGGTGGTGGCCGGTCCGGGGGTCGACCGAGAGATGGACCGCGACCTCGACGGGGCCACCCGTC
>JAKAAV010000122.1 GCA_021802185.1 Chloroflexota bacterium
TTCGACGAACGTGCTGACGAACCTGCCATCGGCCGGCAACGACGAGTTTGCAGGGCGGGCGACGGACGAGGTCATGCGACTGCTGGGCGCGGTCGAGGACTCCGCTGCCCGAGCCCGCGAGCAGGTCGGGACCGGCCGCTTGCGCGACCCGGAAGGGGAGTGACTGCGGCGCACGTCGACCTCGACCGGCCCTCGGCCTCCGACGACCGGCGCTCGGCAGCCGAGGACGGCTCCCTGCCGGCACCATCCCTGCCCGACGGGGCGCTGATCATCGCAGGGGCTCCCATCGCGGCCGAGATCCGCGAGCGGGTGCGACGCGGCGTCGTCGCGTACCGGCGCCGCCAGCGACGCGCGCCCGTCCTGGCCGTGCTGCACCTCTCGCGAGGCCCGTCGTTCGAGATGTATGCGCGGCAGATCGCGCGAGCGGGCGAGCGGGTCGGGATCGAGGTGCGACGGGTGGGCATCGGGGTCCCCAGCCCCGCCGGGACGTCATTCCCTCGGCCGAACCCGGGCACCCCTCCCGTCCCCGGTCGCCGCATCTCCGGAATGGCGCTCCGCGCGCGGCTTCGTGAGCTGTCGTCGGACCCCGAGATCGACGCGATCATCGTGCAGCAGCCGCTGCCCCGTGGCATCCCGCCGGTCGCGGTCTTCGAGGGGCTCGACCCGGCCCGGGACGTCGACGGGATCACCCCACTCAATGCCGGGATGCTCGCGGCCGGCCAGCCCGCGTTCGCCCCCGCGACCGCACAGGCCGTGGCGGAGATCCTCGACCGATCGGCCGGGGCGCTCGAGGGACTGCACGCGGTCGTCGTCGGCCGCAGCCTGGCGGTCGGGCGGCCGGTCGCCCAGCTGCTCCTGCGCCGCAACTGCACGGTCACCGTCTGCCATTCTCGAACGCGGGACCTGGCGAGCTACACCCGGCAGGCCGACGTCCTGGTCGTCGCCGCAGGGCGGCCGGGCCTCCTGGGGGCCGGCATGATCAGGCCGGGCGCCATCGTCGTCGACGTCGGGACCACGGTCGTCGACGGACGCGTCGTCGGAGACGTCGACCCGGAGCCCGCCCGGGCCGTCGCGGCGGCGGTCACCCCGGTGCCCGGTGGGGTCGGACCCGTCACGAACGCGATCCTGCTCGAGCACGTCCTGCAGGCCGCGCGGGCGAGAGCGCGCGCCCGAGAGCGCAGCCGTTCTCGCTAACCGGCCGGCAGCAGGGACGGGTCGACCAGCTGGCTCACCGTGACCGGGTGCGGCACCAGGTGTTCGGGGAGCCCGGACATGAACGTGAGCGACTGCTGCCAGCCCGCCTGGTCGATCGCGCCCAACCCATGCGCCTGCGTGTACGGGCTCTGCCAGGTGGCGATCGTCGCCTTCAGGATCGTCAGCTGCAGCGCCTGCTGCGACTTCAACTCCGGCACGACCGCGATCGCTGCGTCGAGTCCCTTCTGGGGATCGGCCTGGATGTCGCGCATCGCGTGGAGTGTGGCCGCGACGAACGCTCTGAGCGCCGGACCCTTCGCGGCGATGGTCTGCGTGCTCGAGATGAGCCCCGGGCCCGGAAGCGGCACCGTCCGGTCGACGTGCAGCACGACCACCTTCTGACCCTGCGACTCGAGCTGCAGCGGCTCGTTGTTCGTGTACCCCGTCGCGGCGTCCACGGCGCCCCGGTACACCGCGGCCTCCTGGCTGTAGTCGGGGTACTCGACGATCTGGACGTCGCTCGTGGTCAGGTGCGCGGACTGCAGGAGCGCCTGGAGCATGATCCACGAGCTCCCGCACTTGCACGGGGTGCCGATCCGCTTGCCCTTCAGGTCGCCCGCGGTCGTGATGCCGGAGCTCGCCTTCGCGAACACGATGTTGGGGAACGTGCCGTAGATCGTGGCGATGTAGCGGATCGGGATGCCCTGGCTGACCGCCGGGATGACGCTCGTGCCGTCGGCGATCCCGACGTCGAGGTTGCCCTGCCCGACGAGCACGACGAGGTCGGGGTCGATCTTGTTCTGGAAGGTGACGTCGAGCCCGGCGGCCCGGTAGTAGCCGGCCTGCTGGGCGAGATAGAACTGGGCGAACTGGACGCTCGGGATGTACCCGAGCCCGACCGTGAGGTGCGTGAGGCTGCCGCTGGCCCCGCCCGATGCGCTGGCCCCGCCCGGCGAACCCGCGGGCGACGGCGGCGAGGACGCCGGCGAGCCGGTCGAAGCCGATGCCGCGACCGACGACCCGGGCGCGATCGCGGATGAGGCGGGCGACGCGCAGGCTCCGGCGAGCAGCGCGAGGATCGCCGGGAGGACGAACGACCGTCGGACGGTTCCCGCGTGGAACGGCCGTCTCCGGCTCGGCGCGTGATCTGACATCGTGACCACCCCCTGGGCCGCTACCCGCGAGTGCCGACGATGCGGCGTTCGACGAGCACGACGGCCAGATACAGGACGACGCCCAGGAGGGCGACCGTCAACAACGTCGCGAACAGCAGCGGGATGTCGAAGAGACTGCCCCGCGCGAGGTTGATGAGCACGCCGAGCCCCTGCTCGCCGCCGGCCCACTCCCCGATGATCGCCCCGACGACGGCGAGCGTGACGCCGACGCGCATCCCGCCCATGATTCCCGGCATGGCCGCGGGCAGCTCGAGCGTCCAGAGAAGCTGCCCGCGGGTGGCCCGGAACGAGTGGGCCATCTCGAGCAGGCGCCGGTCGACGCTGCGGAGCCCGACCATCGTCGCGACTGCGACCGGGAAGAACACGATCAGCGCGCAGATCACGACCTTGCTGAGCAGACCGCTGCCGAACCACAGTGCGATCAGCGGCGCGAGGGCCAGGATCGGCGTGGCCTGCGCGGCGACGAGGTACGGCGACAGGACCCGTTCGACGAGCCGCGACCGGGCGAGCGCGTAGCCGGCGACCAGCGCCGCAGATGCGCCGACGGCGAACCCGAGGACGACCTCGAGCAGCGTCTGCGCGGCGTTCGGCTCCATCGTCCCGTCGAGCCACGCCGAGACGAACCGCTCTGCCACGACTTCCGGCGCCGGCAGGATGAACACGGGGTAGTTGCCGACGACGACGATCAGCTTCCAGAGCAGCACGAACGCGACCGCGGCCGCGGTGACGTCCACGATTCGGCGCCACCGCGAGCCTCCGCGCGGCCGGTGCGCCGCCGCCGGCTTCGCGCAGCGCTGCACGGAGTGGCCCCTCACCGGTCGTCCTCCCGTCCGAACGGGTCGAACCACGCCGGGACGCCGAGCTCCTCGATCGGCACCTGGCGCGTGCGCTGCTGCCGGCCGATCTCTGCGCTGAGCTCTTCCCGCGTCGGATCGTCCGTCGCGCCCTCGAGGTGCCGCCGGATCGTGCTCGCCGTCCCGCCGAGCGCCAGCACGTCGAGGTTGGCATCGCGCTCGGTGCGGTCGAGCGGCACGGCGACGTCGGCGACGACGTGCCCGGGACGCGGCGACAGGACCACGACCCGGTCGGCCACGTACACGGCTTCCGAGATCGAGTGCGTGACCAGCAGGATCGTCGTCTCGGTCCGTTCCCAGAGGCGCAGCAGCTCGGCGTTGAAGCGCTCGCGCGTGAGTGCGTCGAGGGCGCTGAACGGTTCGTCGAGCAGCAGCACCGATGGGCCGAGTGCGAGCGCGCGCGCGATCGCGAGTCGCTGCCGCATCCCGCCCGACAGCTCGTGGGGCCGCGCGCCCCGGAACTCGCGGAGCCCGACCAGGCCGAGCAGGTCGGTCACCTGCTGCTCGCGCCGGTCCCGCGACCAGCCGGCAAGCTCGAGGGGGTACGCGACGTTTGCGGCGGCATCGCGCCAGGGCAGCAGCCGCGGTTCCTGGAACACGAACCCGACGCGCGGATCCGGCCCCGTGACCGGCCGCCCGTCGAGCTCGATCGAGCCCGCGTCGGGACGCAGCAGCCCCGACACGAGCCGCAGGAGCGTGCTCTTGCCACAGCCATTCGGCCCGATCAGCGCCACGACCTGGCGTTCGGGCACGTCGAACGAGACGGCGTCGAGGACCGGCAGCCGCCCGTCCGCGGTCGGGAACGATCGCGAAACCTCGCGGATCGAGATGCTTGCCAGGATCTGCCCCCTGTCGTCGGGCCTCGCTCCGGGGGGCAGGCGGAAGGGGCACGGGCGACGTCGGCTTGCGCCTGGCGCTCGCGCCTCACTTCTCCCATCCGGACTCTGACCGTCGGCTCCCCACCAGGGATCCACCGTCGCATCGACCTGCCGCGCGCATCGCCACTGCCATGCGGGCGCCAGATTCCGCGCCGGGTCGTGGGCTGGCGGACGATCTCGTCCACCGACCACCGGTCGGGAATTCCACCCAACCCCGAAGTGAAGGCGTGTTCGTGCCTGCGCGCCGAGGATACCGCAGGCACGCGCCCGACGAGCGCGGATACCGTGCCGAGATGCGGACGCGGATACAGTTCGCGCATGTTGACCCTCGTCCTCACCCGTCACGGCGCGACGCCGCACTCCAACCCCGAACAGCACCTGGGGCAACGCCTGGACGTGCCGCTCTCCGAAGCGGGACGTGCGGCCGCCGCCGCGCTCGGTGCCCGACTCGCTGACATCCAGTTCGACCGGGTCATCTCGAGTCCGCTGCTCCGGGCCGTCCAGACCGCCGAGCTCGCCGCGCCCGGCCGGGAGATTGAGCGCGACCCGCGACTCATGGAGATGGACTACGGGCGCTGGGAGGGGCTGACGTACGCGCAGATCGACGAGACGGACGCAGCCGCACGGCGACGCTGGGAGCAGGATCCGGCGCGGCTGCCGTGCCCGGGCGGCGAATCGGGCGATCAGGTCGCGGCTCGAGTGACGTCGTTCATCGACGAGATGCTCGACTGGGCCGAGAACATGGACGGCGACGCGCCGCCGGCCGGCTCCGAGCCCGACCGTTGCCTGCTCGTGGTCGGGCATTCGTCGACGAACCGGATCCTGCTGTGTGCGGCGCTCGGCGTGAACCTGCGTGAGTATCGCCGCCGGTTCGTGCAGGCGCCGGGCAACCTCACGGTGCTCCGCTACAACGCGCAGCGCGGGCCCGGCGCGCGGCTGCTCCTCGCGAACGACGTGTCGCACATCAGGGGGGTCGTCGGCGAGACCTGGACGTAGCGCATCAGTCAGGCAGCCGGCGGGCGGGTCAGGCAGCCGGCGGGCGGGTCAGGCAGCCGGCGGGCGAGCCACGCGTGGGACGAGCGGGGTGTCAGGCCGCCCGTCGCAGCCGGGCGAGCAATCCGGTCCGCCAGACGATGAACAGGGCGACGGCCGCGACGCAGAGCACGGCGATCGTCGTGTCGAACGGCGCGAGCGCATGCCGGACGTCGACCCAGTTCGCGCCGAGCACGGTCCCGACGTACACCAGCAGGATCGTCCACGGCACGGCGCCGAGCGTCGAGTAGAGGATGAACCGGCCGAGTGGCATCCGCGTCACCCCGGCCGGGAAGCTGATGAAGGTCCGGACGATCGGCAGAAGGCGGCTGACGAACGCGGCCTGCGGCCCCCACCGCGCGAAGAACCGGTCGGCGAGCTCGATCTCGTCCTGCCGGATCAGCAGGTACCGGCCGTAGCGCTCGAGGAACGGCCGGCCGCCCCACGCCCCGATGCCGTAGGCGACGAGCGACCCGACGGTGTTCCCGACGACGGCCACGACGACGACGCCCCAGAACGACCACGGCCCGTGCGTGAGGGGCTCGATCTGCGAATGGTCCGAGACCATGAACCCGGCGAACGGCAGCACGAGCTCCGACGGGAGCGGGATCATCGCGGACTCGATGGCCATGGCGATGCCCACGCCGAGATACCCGACGGCGCCGTAGAGATGCTGGAGGAAGGGGATGACGAGCTGGTCGATGAACCCAAGCATTCGCGCCGGAGTGTATCAGCCGGCCGTGGTCGGCTCCGGCGGCGCCACGCGAGCGCCTTCACGCCCGTGGATACACTGACGCCACGATGCCCGAGATCACCATTGTCGACGTCACGACCGAGGATGCCTTCGGCCTCCTGCCGCTGTGCGCCGATGCGCGCTTCGACCACCGGACGTGCGATTACTGGGAGGACGCGGTCGCCGGCAGCAAGGCGCACCGTCCGGCGTGGCTTCGGCCGCGCGAGGAGCCGCGCCGGGAGGCCGGCCAGCCAACGGCCATCGGACGGCGCGAACAGACCGCGCCGAACCCCTTCGCCCCGGACGATCACATCCCTGCGCCGAACGCGTTCGCCGTCGGGCAGTCCCGGCCGGCCAACCCGTTCGCGCGCGAGCCCGCGTCGGGGACGGAGAACGCGTTCGGACCCGACCCGTCCCCGGCCCCGAACCCGTTCGCGCCCGCTTCCGGTTCGCGCCGCCCGAGCCCCTTCGAAGCACTGGCGCGAGAGGCGGCCTCACGCGACCCGTTCGCCTCGCTGGACGCGCCCGACCTCTTCGCTCCGGTGGGAGACAACCCGTTCGCCCCTCCGCCCCGGCGCGTCGAGGGACCGGGCCCGGGCGCACCCCGCAAGCTGGCGCTCCTTGCGCGTGGGATCGGCGTCTTCGGAAGCTACGCTCGCGTCCTGCTCGTCGACGGCGAGCCAGCCACGTACTGCCAGTTCGGGCCGCTGTCGGCGTATCCCCGCGCGCTCCATCTGCGTGAGCTGTACCCGCAGCTGCCGGCGTCGCCGCTCCCGGCCGTCATCACCTGCATCGCCACGACCGCGGAGGCGCGACACGAAGGCCACGCGCTGCGGCTCGTCCACGATGTCTGCCACGAGCTCGCGCGGCGCGGGTTCGCGGCGGTCGAGACCTACCCCGAGATCGGCGCATCCGAGAACGCGACGAGCGTCGCCGTCCCGGAGTTCTGGGGGCGGGCCGGGTTCACGGTCGCCGTCGACGACGAGCGCTTCCCGGTGATGCGCCGCCAGCTCTGACCGGCGCTCGTTCGCGTCACTCGTTCGCGGTCAGGCGAACGGCGGATCGGGGCGCCGGCATCCGGGCCGCGAGCGGCGATCGCGCCCCCGCGCGGCGATCGCGCCCCCGCGCGGCGATCGCGCCCCCCGCGCGGCGCTCTCATCCCCCCGC
>JAKAAV010000123.1 GCA_021802185.1 Chloroflexota bacterium
ATGACCCGCCGCCGGCGCGCCTCGACGGCCGGGTCCGGGATCGGCACTGCCGAGAGCAGCGCGACCGAGTACGGGTGGAACGGAGCCGCGTGCAGCTCCCGCGACCCCGCCAGCTCGACGATCCGGCCGAGGTACATGACCGCGATGCGGTCGCTGATGTGGCGCACGACCGACAGGTCGTGGGCGATGAAGAGGTAGGTGAGCCCGAACTGCGCCTGCAGGCGCTCGAGCAGGTTGATGATCTGGGCCTGGATCGAGACGTCGAGCGCGCTGATCGGCTCGTCCGCGACGATGAGGTCGGGGTTCACCGCGAGGGAGCGCGCCACGCCGATCCGCTGGCGCTGGCCGCCGGAGAACTCGTGCGGGTAGCGCTCGCCGAAATCGGGATCGAGCCCGACGATCCGGAACAGCTCGCGGACCCGCTCTCGCCGCTCCGTCTTCGTCCCGATGGCGTGAATGTCCAGCGGCTCGCCGACGATCCCCGCCGCGGTCATGCGCGGGTTCAGGCTCGAGTACGGGTCCTGGAAGATCATCTGCATCCGCCGGCGGATGCGGCGCAGCGGCTCGCCCTCCGCCCGCGTGATGTCGGTCCCGTCGAAGACGATCCGCCCGCCTGTCGGCCGGTACAGCCGCGTGATCGCGCGCCCGGTCGTGCTCTTGCCGCACCCGGACTCGCCGACCAGGCCGAGCGTCTCGCCGCGCCGGATCTGCAGCGAGACGCCGTCGACGGCACGCACGTCCCCGACGTGGCGCTCGAAGATGATCCCCTCGGTGATCGGGAAGTACATCCTGAGGTCCGAAACCTCGAGCAAGGGCTGCCCGTCGCGCGCCGGCGTGGCCGCGAGCGCGTTCGGCGCGAGTGCCTGCTCGGCAGCGGGACGGGGGGCGCCCATCGCCCCCGGCGCGGTCATCGCCGACCACCCTCTGTGGGCGGCTCGGGCAGCTCGTGCGCACCCGGCAGCGCCGTGACCAGCCCGCCGCCGGGCTCGAACACCACGAGATCCTCCTCGACCGGCACCTCGAGCTCCGACGGGGCCGGAAGCGCGCCGCCGGGGGGTGACGCGGGCACGAAGCCTTCGCGAAGAGGACGCCCGGCCGCGGCTTCCTCCGCGGTCGGCGGGTTCCAGCAGGCGATGCGGTGCGTGGCATGCGCGCCCGTCGTCTCGATGCGCGCGCCCCGCTCGACCGGATCGAGCGAGGGGTTCTCGTCCCAGCACGTCGGCAGGCGCCACGCGCACCGGGGCGCGAACGGGCACCCGACGGGAGGCCGGCGCAGGTCCGGAGGCGTCCCCTCGATCGGGATGAGCGGCTCGCCCTCGCCGCTGTCGAGGCGCGGGATCGAGTGCAGCAACCCGACCGTGTACGGGTGGCGGGGATGCGCGAATAGCTCGGGCGTGAGCGCCGTCTCGACGACGAACCCGGCGTACATGACGTTGATTCGGTCGGCCATTCCGGCCACGACGCCCAGGTCGTGGGTGATGAGGATGACGGCCGTCCCGCGCTCCTTCGTGAGGCGCTGGAGCAGTTCGAGCACCTGCGCCTGGATGGTGACGTCGAGCGCGGTCGTGGGCTCGTCGGCGATCAGCAGCTTCGGCTCGAGTGCGAGCGCCATCGCGATCATGACGCGCTGGCGCATGCCGCCCGAGAAATGGTGCGGGAAGCTCTTGAGCCGCGTCTCGGGCCGCGGGATCCCGACCATGCGCAGCAGCTCGATCGCCCGCCCGCGCGCGTCGGCCTTCGTCACCTCGCGGTGCGCCTGGATCGTCTCGACCATCTGCTCCTCGACGGTCAGCACGGGGTTCAGGCTGGTCATCGGGTCCTGGAAGATCATCGCGATGTCGCGCCCGCGGAGCTCCCGCATCTGCGACTCCGGCAGGCCGGCGAGGTCGATCCCCTCGAACCGCACCTGTCCACCGACGATACGCCCCGCGGGGCGCGGCAGCAGCCGCATGACGGCGAGGTTCGTGACGCTCTTGCCACAGCCCGACTCCCCGACGAGCCCGAGCGTCTCGCCCTCCTCGACGTCGAACGAGACTCCGTTCACGGCGTGCACGGTGCCGTCGTGGGTATGGAACTGGACGACGAGGTCACGGACCTCCAGCAGCGCCATCGCCGGCTACCGCTTGAGCCGCGGGTCGAGCGACTCGCGGAGCCCGTCGCCGAGCAGGTTGAACCCGATCGCGCTGATGGTGATGGCCGCGCCCGGGAAGATGATCAGGTACGGAGCGTTCTGCAGGAAGCGGGCGGAATCGGTCAGCATCTCGCCCCACTCGGCGACGCGCGGGTCACCCGGGCCGAGGCCGAGGAAGCCCAGGCCGGCGACGTCGATGATCGCGGTGGCCAGCGCCAGGGTCGCCTGCACGATCATCGGAGTCAGCGCGTTCGGCATCATGTGGTGCAGCAGGATGCGCGGCGTGGACGCGCCCGTCGACCGTGCGGCGAGCACGAAATCCGACTCGCGCAGCGCGAGCAGGCTCCCCCGCAACAGGCGCGCGAAGATCGGAGCGTAGGAGACGCCCACCGCGATGATGATCTGGACCTCACCGTGCCCGAGCCAGGCGACGATGGCAATCGCCAGCAGGATGCCCGGCACGGCCAGCATGACGTCGGTGAAGCGCATGAGGATCGTGTCCACGATGCCGCCCGCCCCGCCCGCGACGGCGCCGACGACCATCCCGACCGCGAGCCCGCAGACGACGGCCACGACCCCCACGGTGAGGCTGATGCGCGCGCCGTACAGCACGCGGCTGAACTCGTCGCGCCCGAGCAGGTCGGTGCCCATGAGGTGAGCCAGGCTCGGACCCTGCATGCTGTTCGTGAGGACCCCGACCGACGGGTCGTAGGGTGCGATGACGGGTGCGAACACGGCCCCGATCACGAAGATGGCGATCAGGACGAGCCCGACGATGGCCGGCCCGTTGCGCCGCAGTCGGCTCAGCGCGTCCCGCCACAGGCCCCGGCTCGCACGAGGCGCTGGACGCACGACCAGCGTCGCTTCTCGGCTGGCCATCTCAGCTGTACCTGATCCGCGGGTTCAGGAAGGCGTACCCGATGTCCACGAGGAGATTCACCGCCAGGAAGATGATCGCGAAGATCATGATCAGGGACTGGACCACGATCAGGTCGTGGTTCTCGATCGCCTGGACCACCCATGATCCGACGCCGTTCCAGACGAACACCGTCTCCGTGATGACGGCGCCGGCGAGCAGGCTGCCCACCTGCAGCCCGATCACGGTGGTGACCGGCAGCCAGGCGTTGCGCATGATGTGGCGGTCATCCACGCGCTTCTCGGTCAGGCCCTTGGCGCGCGCCGTCCGCACGTAGTCCTCGTTGCTGACGTCGATGACGGAGGCCCGGGTGATGCGGGTGACGATCGCGAGCGGAATCGAGCCGAGCGCGATCGATGGCAGGATCAGGTGGGCCACGGCGTCCTCGACGGCATTGACGTTGCCCGAGAGGATCGCGTCGATGATCGAGAAATTGGTCACCGGGTTCACGTTCAGCCGTGGATCGATCTGGCCCACCGCGGGTAGCCAGTGCAGCTCCACCCCGAAGATGAACACGAGGGTGTAGCCCAGCACGAAGATCGGGATCGAGATCCCGAACAGCGACAGCGCCGTGACGGCTCCGTCGATCCAGCCGTTGGGGTGCCGGGCGGCGAGCCGGCCGAGCGGGATCCCGAGTCCGACGGCGAAGATCATGGCCCCGATCGTCAGCTCCAGCGTGGCCGGGAAGCGGACCAGGAACGTGCTCGCCACGGTTCGTCCGTCGACGAAGCTCGCCCCGAAGTTGCCGTGCAGGAGCTGCCAGATGTACTGCAGGTACTGCACGTACAGCGGCTTGTCGAGCCCCAGCGAGGAGCTGATCTGAGCGACGAGCTGCGGCGTGGCGTGCTGGCCGAGGATCGCCACGGCCGGGTTGCCGGGCAGGAGGCGCAGGAACAGGAACAGGATGACGGACAGCCCGAACAGGACCGGGATTGCGCCCAGCACCCGACGAATGATGTATCTCAGCACGAGAGGTGGGTGAAACCTCCGGGTGAACGGCCCCCCGGGATCTCGGGACCCCGGGGGGCCATGGCAGCGCTGCTACTGCCCGCGCTCCCGACCGGCTGGCGGCCGGGCGGAAGGCAGGACGGAGCTCAGCAACCCCGAAGGGTCACTTGATCCACACGCTGTTGAGGTACTCCAGCACGCCGCCCTGGGGCACGAAGCCGTGCACCTTGGAGTCGTACGCGCCCGGCGTCTTTGCCGAGGAGAGAGGGATTTCCGGCATGTCGGCAGCCAGGATGTCCTGGGCCTGACCCCAGTACTGGTTCGCCTGGTCCGTCGTAGGCGCGGCGAGCGCCTTGAGCATGACGTCGTTCAGGGTGGGATTGGCGTAGTGGAACTGGGCATTCGGCTGGCCGTTCTGGTACCCGAACCAGGCGACGCTGAGGTAGTCGTCGGCGCCCGCCCAGTCACAGATCCACCCGAACAGGTACGCCGGCAGCTTGCCGTTGGTGGCATCGGTGATGTAGCTGGTGCCCCAGTCCTCGGTCTTCAGGTTGACCTTGAAGCCGACCGCCTGCAGATCGTTGGCGATGGCCGCCGCCTCGTTCTTGGGATCGGGCATGTACGGCCGCGTGACATTGGACGGGTAGTACAGGTCGATGCTCAGCTGGCTGGCCGGCACACCCGACTGCTGGAGCAGCTGCTTCGCCTTGGCGGGATCGTAGCCCGGCAGGGTCTCCGCCTTGTACCCAAGGGTCCCGACCGGAATGAAGCTCGTTGGAACGAGGGCCTGGCCGGCGAAGAAGGTCTGGACGTACGCCGGCTTGTTGAGCGCGGACGCGATGGCCAGCCGCACGTTCTTGTTCGCGTAGATGGTCGGCTTGCCCGCCACGCTCTGGTTGAGGTCGAGGTTGAGCATGTTGCAGGTCTGCTGCCCGCGGTCGATGATGGTCAGCCCGCTGCTCTGTGCCGTCTTCACGTCCGTGGGCTGGATGACCACCGCGACGTCGATGCTGCCCGACTGCAGCGCCTGGAGCCTGGCGGTCGAGTCGCCGATCGGTTTGAACACGATCTCGTCGACGTGCGCGGCGTTGGCCGCGTCCCAGTAGCCCGGGTTCTTGACCAGCGTGATGTTGTCCTTCGGGACCCAGTCCTTGAACGTGAACGGGCCCGTCCCGACCATGTCCTGTCCCTGGGGCAGCTGGCCCTGCGCGTACTTGTTGCCCGAGAGCGGCGTGGCGTCGGCGTTGCCCTTCTGCAGCGCGGTCGGACTCTGGATGCCGAACACCATGAGGGTCTGGCTGATCAGGAAGTTCGACTGGGGCTGCTTGAGGTTGAAGACGACGGTCGTGTCGTTGGGGGTATCGATCGAGGCGATGTTCGACTGGCTGCCGAAGCCGCCGAAGACCGCGCCGTAGTAGTAGGCGTTGTCCTGGAGGTCGCCCTTGGGGTAGTTCTGCCAGCGCTCGTAGTTGTACTTGACGGCCGCCGCGTTGAAGGGCGTGCCGTCCTGGAACTTGATGCCGGTCCGCAACGTGAAGGTGTACGTCTTGCCGCCGGAGCTGACCGTCGGGAGCGACGCCGCCAGCACCGGGACGATGTCACTCAGGGTGCCCGGAGCCAGGCCGACGAGTCCCTGCACGACCTGGGTCATCACGTACAGCGAGTTCCCGTCGCTGACCAGCGACGGATCGGCGAATGCCATGTCGCCCGGGAGGCCGACGATGAGCGTGCCGCCGTTGACAGCCTGCCCGGCCGCCTGGCTCGCGATGGCCTGCGACGCCGCGGCCACGCTCGCGGCCGCTGTCGCCGCCGGCTGGCTTGGCGCAGCTGCCTGGCTGGCGGGGGCCGGCGTCGTTGCCGCTCCGCCGCAGGCGGATGCGACGAGCAGGCCGGTCGCCGCAATCGTCAGCAGCGACCATCTCCGGTGAGTACCGGCCATCCTCCTGATCCTCCTCTCGATCCCCCATGGGTACCGCCCGGCGCGCGTGCACGTCACGGCCGCGTGTCGCCGGACCCCATGCGACTCGCGCAAGCCTAACACTCGGCACGACGCGAAAGAGACCGCCGCCAACTCCAGCACGCATGGAAACGGCCGGAACGCACGCCGGAACCGACGCGCGGAATGACTCGTCCTCGTCCCCTTGCCCGGCCGCCGCACAGCGTCAGTCGACGGCGGCGGCTCCGGCCTTCACGGCCTCCGCAGCCACCTCGCCGGCGAAGTGGCACGCCGCGAGATGACCGGCGCCGCTGTCGGCAAGCTCTGGGTCCTGCGTCACGCACGTC
This sequence comes from Chloroflexota bacterium, assembly GCA_021802185.1. GTDB lineage: Bacteria > Chloroflexota > Limnocylindria > Limnocylindrales > CSP1-4 > JAJYNJ01. Next base: position 6,279 of record JAKAAV010000123.1, read on the forward strand.
TCGGGGTTGCCGAGCCGCTCGCGCAGCCAGCAGCGCGTGTGGAAGCGGCAGCCGGACGGCGGGTTGGCCGGGCTGGGGACGTCACCCTTCAGGACCAGCCGGCGCTTCCGGCGGCGCGGGTCCGGCTCCGGCACGGCGCTGAGCAGCGCGACCGTGTACGGGTGCTTCGGTTCGTTGTAGATCGCTTCCACGTCGGCCAGTTCGACGAGCCGGCCGAGGTACATGACGCCGACGCGGTCGCTGATGTGCTCGACGACGGCGAGGTTGTGCGCGATGAACAGGTACGTGAGGCCGAGCTGCTGTTGCAGGTCGTCGAGCAGGTTCAGCACCTGGCTCTGGATCGACACGTCGAGCGCCGACACCGGCTCGTCGCACACGACGAACTCCGGGTTGAGTGCCAGGGCACGGGCGATCCCGATGCGCTGCCGCTGCCCGCCGCTGAACTCGTGCGGGTAGCGGTGGATGTGGCTCTGGTTGAGGCCCACCCGCGCGAGCAGCTCGCGGACGAGCGCCTCGCGCTCGCGTTTGTTCGTGAGCCCGTGTACGAGCGGCCCCTCGCCGACGATCTCGCCGACCGTCATCCGCGGGTTCAGCGACGAGTACGGGTCCTGGAAGATGATCTGCATGTTGCGGCGGATGGCCTTCAGGTCGTCGCCGCGGGCCTCGAACAGCCCCTTGCCCCGGAACCGGACCTCGCCCCTCGTCGCCGGAATCAGCCGCAGGAC
>JAKAAV010000124.1 GCA_021802185.1 Chloroflexota bacterium
TCGCTCGAGGAGCTCGAGGGAGTCCTCAACCTGACCGAGGACGAGCGCGAGGGGCTGGGCGCGCCCGACAAGTTCCGCGTCGACATCACGCCCTACTTCGCCAGCCTGATCGACCCCGACGACCCGAACGACCCGATCCGCCGCCAGGTGATCCCGACCGGCCGCGAGCTGCGTTCGTTCACCGGGATGATGGAGGACTCCCTCGCCGAGGACCGCCACTCGCCCGTGCCCGGCCTCGTCCACCGCTATCCCGACCGCGTCCTCATGCTGATCACGACGCAGTGCGCGAGCTACTGCCGGTACTGCACCCGGTCGCGGATCGTCGGCGACCCGAGCCAGAACTTCAACCGTCGAGAGCACGAGGCGCAGCTCGATTACATCCGCCGGACCCCGCAGATCCGCGACGTGCTGATCTCGGGCGGCGACGGCCTCACGCTGGCCCCGAAGCTCCTCGAGCAGGTCATCCGCGGGCTGCGCGAGATCCCTCACGTCGAGATCATCCGCATCGGAAGCCGCGTGCCGGTCTTCCTGCCGCAGCGCATCGACGACGAGCTCTGCGACATGCTCGCGAAGTACCACCCGGTGTGGCTGAACATCCACGTGAACCACCCGAACGAGATCACGCCCGAGCTTGCACGAGCGTGCGACCGGCTGACCCGGGCCGGCGTGCCCCTCGGCAACCAGTCGGTGCTGCTCGCCGGCGTCAACGACTGCGTGCACATCCAGCGCGACCTGGTCCAGCAGCTCGTCGAGATCCGCGTGCGGCCGTACTACCTCTACCAGTGCGACCTGGTCGAGGGCGCCGGGCACTTCCGGACGCCGGTCGGCAAGGGACTCGAGATCATGGAAGGGCTGCGCGGCCACACGTCGGGCTACGCGGTGCCGACCTACATGATCGACGCGCCCGGCGGCGGCGGGAAGATCCCGGTCATGCCGAACTACCTGATCAGCTACTCGGACCACAAGGTCGTGCTCCGGAACTACGAGGGCTACATCACGACCTACGAGGAGCCCACCGAGTACACGCCGCACGAGAAGTCGAAGTGCTGGCACTGCCAGCACCAGCGGCCGGAGCCGGGGCAGAAGGGCGTGAGCGCGCTCCTCGACGGCGACGCCATGTGGATCGAGCCGCAGGGCTTCGCGGACATCCACACGCGGGGCGCGACGGAAGGTCACCGGCTCAAGGACCCGTCGAAATGGGTGCCGCTCGGGGTCGGGCCGATCGAGGGCCGCCCGGTGCGGCAGGCGCTCGGCGAGGGCCCGGGCGAGGAGCCTCGGCCGGGCCCGGGCGAGCCCAATGCGACGGCGAACCACGAGCTGCTGTAGGTCACGCGGGCGCGATACCGCGCCGCGGCCCGCGCCCGGGCGGTGACGCGAACCCGTCCGCATCTGGCTCGGCACGCGGAGCAGATCGCCGAGCGGCTGATCGGCGAGGTCAGGCCGATGGTGGACGCGGGATGGGACGCCCGCCGGCATTCGCGCCGGTCTCCGGCGCCCTTCCGCCTAGTTCCGACGGCCTCCGAAGATCCCCCGGGCCACGCGGACCTCGTCGCGGTCCGGGGCCTCGGGCATCTCCTCGAGGTACCGGTCCAGGCCGCGCACCGCGTCGGTGAACCGGCCGCATCGGCCGTACAGCAGCGCGCGGTCCCGTCGGAGGGCCGGATCGCGCGGGTCGAGGATCACGAGCAGCTCAAGCGTCGCGAGCGCGGGTGCCCACTCGCGGCGGGAGAGGTAGATCCCGCGCAGGTTGCCGAGGATGCGGGCGATGATCTCCCGCCGCGTCGCGGGCCGCAGCATCGAGCGCCGGAACGCGACCGGTCGCCCGAGTGCCTGGCGCATCACGTGCGCGCAGTCGTCCGCCGACAGCGTGCGGCCACCGTCGTACGGGTCGATCAGGCTGCCGTCGGGCCCACCGAGGATGAAGTGGCCGGGAAGCCCGATGCCGAACAGCGGCAGCCCGAGCCGCCAGCCGACCTCGAGCTCGATCACGCCGAGGGCGATCGGGAGCCCGCGCCTGAGCCGGAGCACGTCGCCGAGGTACGCGTGCCTCGGCTCCCACGCGTCCCGCGGTGCGCCGCGCAGCCCCATCTCGACGTACAGCACCTCGTTGAGGGCGTCGACGATCGCGTCGAGCTCCGACGACGTGCGGATGCCGGAGTCGCGTCGGGCCGAGGGCCGCAGCTCCGCCGGCAGCACCGCGCGGACGCGGTCGGCGATCGCGTCGAGCTCGTCCGCCAGGCCCCGCGGCGTCGAGCCGGGATCGGCCTCGGCGGCGATGCACGCGCAGGCCGCGGCAAGGTCGATGAAGGGATCCGGACGGGCGACGATCTCGGCGAATGGTGCGCGGAGGGCGGGAAGCCGGGCTGCGCGAGGTTCGCGTGGGAAGGGGTCGGGCATGGGCGGATGGTAGGGGACGAGTCGCCTTCTGTCGCGGCCCTCTCGCGGCCCTGTCGCGGCCCTGTCGCGGCGCGGCACAGCCGCCCCCGCCACGGCGAAGCGCCTTCTCGCGGGCGGCTCCGTGATAGCCTCCAGGACCGATGGTCACGCTGCGCGACGTTCCAGGCCTGCCCGACCCTGACATCTCGCCGCCGGTGATCGCCGAGTCGGGGGACCCGTTCGCGGCCGTTCGGATCGTCCACCTGCTCGCCCGCATCCCCCGAGGCCGGCCGGTCCGGGTCCGGGACGTCGTCGACGCGCTCAACGGCCGGTGGCTGGACTGGTCGTTCGACCGGAGGGTCGTGGTCGACGCGATCATCCAGCTGCAGTCGAACTGGATGAGCGACTACCGCGCGGTCGAGGGGATCGTGCTGGACCGGGACGCGTACGGCGAGACGGTCACGATCGAGGACTCGCCGCGGGTCGATCCGTGGATGGTGCTCCAGGTCCGGGCCCTGGCGAACACGTGCGCGGAGCGGCTTCGCGAGTTCACGCGCGAACAGGGCGACGTGACGTGAGCGGGCCGGGGACCTCCGGCGTCGACTCGGGCAGCCCTGGCGCCGCCGGCGGGGACGCGGGCGGCAGCGAGGCCACGGGCGGCATCCCGTCAGGCATCCCGTCCGGCGCGACGCGGCACGTCTGGGTCGACGGACTGCTCGTCCCGGCCGGTACGCCGATCCTCACCGCGGCCGACCGCGGTTTCCAGCTCGGCGACGGCGTCTTCGAGACGATCCGGGTCTGCGAGGGGCGCGTCCTGGAACTGCCGCTCCACGCAGGCCGGCTGGCCGCCTCGGCCGCGGCGCTCGAGATCCCGCTCGAGAGCGACGTGGAGGCGACGGTCCGCGTCGCGATCGCCGAGCTGCTGGCGGCAGACGACCTCGTCGCACCCGGCCGGGAGGTATCGGTCCGCGTGACGGTGAGCCGGGGCGCCGTCGAGGGCAGGAACGTGCTCCCGCCGGCAGGCGTCCGGCCGACGATCGTGGTCCAGGCGTGGCGTGTCACCCCGCCGCCGCCGGAGCTTCTCGAACGCGGCCTGCGCCTCGCGATCTCGAGCGTGCGCCGTGACCCGGGAAGCCCGCTCGCGACCGTGAAGACGACCAGCCGGGCCGAGTTCGTGCATGCGCGGCTCGAGGCGAGGCGTGCGGGCGCGGACGACGCGCTGTTCCTCACGACCGACGGACACCTCGCGGAGGCGACGTCGGCGAGCCTGTTCCTGGTCCGGCCGGTCGCGACCGCCGCGCGGCCGGGGCCTCGTGGCGGCACGCGGGGTGCGCCTGCGCCGGGCCCCGTCGACACGTCCGCCCGGCCGCCCGTCGACACGTCCGCCTGGCCGCCCGTCGACACGCTCGTCGAGCTCGTCACGCCGTCGCTCGAGTGCGGGATCCTCGCCGGCACGACGCGCGCATGGCTCCTCGCGTGGGCCTCCGAGGTCGGGCTCGTGCCCGCCGAGGCTCTCCTCCGGCCGGACGACCTGTTCGCGGCCGACGAGGCGTTCCTCGCCAGCTCGGTCGCGGGCGTGCTGCCCGTGACGGTCGTCGACGGACGATCGATCGGGGACGGGCGGCCGGGACCGTGGACGCGGCGGGCGCGGGGGGCGCGCGAGGCGTTCGCCTGCCGGTAGCGGCGCCCGAGGGGCCGCCGGCCTGCCCCCGGAGCGGCGCTTCCCGGAGCGGCCCTTCCCGGAGCGGCCCTTCCCGGAGCGGCCCTTCCCGCATCCCGTGGCATCATCCCGCGCATGTGCCACGAACCGAACTCGGGCCCGCCGGACCTGCCGTCCGATCTCCGTCCCGTCCCCATCGCCGGCGGCGCCATCGAGACGCACGACCTGGTGCTGACCGCGTCGGATGGGAACCGCTTCCGCGCATTCGAGGCGCGCGCCGCGCAGCCGAAGGGTGCCGGGATCGTCATCTTCCCGGACTGGAAGGGGCTGGGCCACTTCTACGAGGAGCTGGCGATGCGCTTCGCGGAGACGGGCTACGACGCCATCGCCTTCGACTACTTCGGACGGACGGCAGGCCCCGAGCCGCACCCGCAGGACTTCGACCAGATGCCGCACGTCTCGAAGACGACCCCGGAGACCGTCGCGCTCGACGCGGCCGCAGCGGCCGACCACCTGCGAGCCGGCGGACGCGTGCGCGTGCTCGCAACACTCGGCTTCTGCTTCGGCGGCCGGCACGCGCTGTTCCAGGAGCTCCCCGACTCGAGCATCCAGCCGGCGGCCGTCGTGTCGTTCTATGGCTCGCTCGGCCCGGACAGGAGCGGCGCGCCGGGACCGCTCGCGGTCGCCGACCGGTTCATGCGCCCGCTGCTCGGCAACTACGGTGGGCGTGACGACGGGATCCCGGTCGCGCAGGTCGAGGAGCTCGACCGCGTTCTGACGGCGGCCGGCGTTCCGCATGACCTGAAGATCTACCCGCGTGCGACGCATTCGTTCTTCGACCGACGGCGCGACGAGTTCCGGGAGGAGGCCGACGATGCGTGGCGGCGGACGCTCGGGTTCCTGGAGCAGTCGCTGACGCCACCCTCGGCCGACTGACGGCCGCTCCCGTGCCTCGGCCGACTGACGGTTGCGGAGCGGATTCGCGCCGGGTTCGAGCGAGTGGCCGCCTGCGTCGGCGGAGTTGCCCGGGGGCGCGCCGGACGATCCCGCCACGCGCCCCCGGCATGGCGACCCGCTACACTTTCGGGCGATGGACCGCCTCGGCGACCCCCTCGCGAAGCACACGTGCCCGCCCATGCCCGACGCCGCGACGCGGCTGCGGAACGGCCGCGAGCGCCTCGCGACGGAAGCCCTCGTCGCGGCGGTGCGGCGCGACCCGACGCTCGAGGATCGCTGCGACGCGCTCCAGTTCCGGACGTTCCTGCGCGACATGGACCGCCACATCCTCCGTCTCGCGGTGGCGCTCGAACAGGGCAACGTCGGGCCGATGACGGAGTACGTCGGAATGCTCGTGCCGCTGTTCCGCCGCCGTCGCGTGCCCCTCGAGGACTTCGCCACGATGCTGCTCGGCGTGCTCGACGCCGCGCGCGCCGACCTGCCGCGCGACGAGGCGGACGCCGCGTCGCAGGTCATCGAAGCCGGCCTCGGGCAGCTGGAGCGCCCCCGGCACCTTCCCGGGAACCGGCGGCGCAACCCCGTCCTCTCGCTGCTCTGGAAGGGCGCGGGGATCCTCGATTGATGGTGCCGGACCGATGACGATCAAGTGGGTCGCGCGCGATCCGCTCATCATGAACGGGGAGCCGTTCTGCTACGCGACGCGGCTCACCGTCCGCAACATCCTCGAGATGCGGAGCCACGGCCTGACGCCCGGGCGGATGATCGCCGAGCACCCCGAGCTGAGGGACGTCGGGATCGCCGAGGCCTTCCGGTACGCGGCGGAGAACCGCGAGCGGTACGCCGAGTTCTTCGAGTCCGACGGGTCGTTGCGCGGCCCCGGCTTCGACGCCGAGGAGGCCAAGCGTTTCCCCGAGCACCTGCGGTCGCTCCACGGGATCGTCACGGAACGTCCGGGCGGCACGCTGGCCGCGTAGGCCGCGGCGGCACGCTGGCCGCGTAGGCCGCGGCGGCATGCTGGCGGCGCAGGTCCGCGGATCGCGCTGGGCCGAGCGGGCCCCGGCGCCGCGCGTTTCCGACCAGATCGGTCGGAATTGGCGTCGATCGGTGCTAGGATTGGGAACGCCGAGTCGGGCGTGTCTCCCGCTCCCGCGTCGGCGCCCATCGCTCACGAGGATCCCAGTTCGACCATGACCGACCCCGCCCGGAACGCAGCCCCCGACGCTGCCCAGCAACCCGCTCCCACGCCCGTCCCCGCCGGCTTCGATGCCGAGCGGCGCGCGACCGAGCTCGCGATCCTCGACGCCCTTCGCACCGTGGTCGACCCCGAGATCGGCATGAACGTCGTCGAGCTCGCGCTGATCAAGCAGATCGTGCTCGCGCCGGACCGGACCGAGGTCAAGATGATCCTCACGACGCCGTTCTGCCCGTATGCCGGCGCGATGATCCAGCAGGTCAAGGACGTCACCGAGGAGGTCGTCCAGCACGACGTGAAGGTCACGCTCCTCGCCGAGCGCTGGGACCCGCGCGACGCGGGCCTGGTGTGGTGAGTGACGGCCCTGGTGTGGTGAGTGACGGCCCTGGTGTGGTGAGCGATCGGCCTCCGCGCGACGCCGGCCCTCGAGCAGGGCTGGCGCTGGCGCGCCGATGACGGAGCGACGCCCGGCGATCCGCGACAGCGTCGTGGCGACCGGTCGCGGCGACGACGGCAGCACGGGCCTCCTGTTCGGAGGCGCGCGCGTCGCGAAGGACGATCCCCGCACCGAGGCGTACGGCACGGTCGATGAGGCCGTCGCCGCGCTCGGGCTCGCGCGTGCCGAGCTCGCGATGAAGCGCCAGTACGGCGTCCTCACCCCGACGCTCGCCGCGATGGGCGAGCTGATCCTGCGGTTCCAGCGCGAGCTGTTCGTGGTCGGGGCGGAGCTCGCCACGAACCCGGAGGCGCGCGATCGGCTCGAGGATGGCGTCAGCCGCGTGACGGAGC
>JAKAAV010000125.1 GCA_021802185.1 Chloroflexota bacterium
GCGGGCACCTCGGGCTCCTCGCCTCGGCGCGGACGCGGGTTCCGCTCCCGCTTGCGAGCGGCACTCACGAAGCGATCTCGGGTGCGGCGACCAGTGCCGGATGCTGCGCGGGAGCCGGCGGCCCGGCGGTGCCGGGCTCGTGCCGCTCGGGCACCGCAGCAGGCTGCCAGAGGCCGGCGGTCGCGATGTCGACCAGTTCCAGCTGCAAGGACTCGAACCCCCCGAACCTGCGCGTCGCGAGCCGCGCGACGATGTCCACCCGGTCGCCCTGCCCGACGCTCGCGACGAGATCGCCGCGCCCGAACGCAATGACGTCGAGCACTTCACGACCCTTCGACACCGTCATCTGGCAGTGCCCGTTCGACGCGGCTCGCACCCGCGTCACCGTCGCCCCGAGCACGGCCACGACCGGGGCGAGGTTCCCGACGCCGACCGGCTCGAGCCTCGCGAGCTCCCCCAGGAGCCCGTAGTCGACGTCGGCGGCCGGCAGGGCCACGTCCACGACGAGGTCTGCGACGGCGGGCCGTCGCGGCGCCGAGGCGGCCTGCGAGATGAAGTCTGACCGGAAACGATCGAACGCGCCGGGCAGCAGGTCGCAGCCGGCGGCTTCCGGGTGACCGCCGAACCTGAGGAAGTGCCGCTGGCACGCCGCGAACGCTGCCGCCAGGTCGAGGGTTCCGGTCGGCGCCCTGGCCGATCCCCGCCACGGATCGACGACAGTCGAGAAGACGACGGCGGGCCGGCGGAGCGTGTCGGACAGGCGTCCCGCGATGAGGCCGATGAGCCCGACTGGCCACTCTCCTGCGACGACGACGGCCGGCGCCTCGCCGGGGTCCCCGACGACGTCGCGCGCCTCGGCGACGGCGGACGCGGTGAGGTCCCGCCGGGTCCTGTTCGCCTCCTCGAGCCGCGCCGCCAGCCCCTCGGCCTCCGCGGCGTCTGTCGCGAGCAGCAGCCGGGCCGCCAGCGTGACGTCGCCGACGCGACCCGCGGCGTTGAGGCGCGGCGCGACGGCGAACGAGATCGCGTCGGCGTCGAGCCGCTCGCGCGGGAGCCCGGCCGCCGCCAGCAGCGCGGCGATGCCGGGACGGGGTGAGGTGTGGATCCGGTCCAGCCCGAGCCGGACGATCCCCCGGTTCTCGCCGACGAGCGGCGCGACGTCCGCGACGGTGCCGATCGCGGCGAGGTCGGCCAGGTCGAGCCACGCGTCGCGGGTGGGGGGTTCGCCGGCGAGCAGCAACTGCGCGAGCTTGAACGCGACGCCCGCGCCGGTCAGGCGCGAGTCGGGGTAGGAGGCATCGGCACGGTGCGGGTTGACGAGCGCGGCCGCGCCCGGGGCACGGTCGGGCACGTGGTGGTGGTCCGTGACCAGCACGTCGATCCCGCGCTCGCTCGCCGTCGCGACCTCGTCGGTGCTGCTCGTGCCGCAGTCGACGGTCACGATCACGCCGCACCCCGCCTCGAGGGCGCGCTCGACGGCCGGGATCGAGAGACCGTGCCCGTCCGCGAGGCGCGTGGGCACGTACGGCTCGACCTCGAGCCCGAACGCGCGAAGCGCGAGCACCATGAGCGCGAGTGCCGTCAGGCCGTCCGCGTCGAAATCGCCGTAGACCATGATCCGCTCGCCGCGGCTCCGCGCCAGGACGAGCCGGTCACGGAACGCCGCCGCGTCGGGCAGCAGCGCGGGATCGTGGAGCGCACGGACCGGATCGCCGAGGAACGACCGGAGCGCCTCGGGCGTGTCGCACCCCCTCGTGAGGAGCACGTGGAGCAGCCGCTCCGGGATCCCGAGCGAGTGGGCCGCGTCTGCGAGCTGCGGCGACACGGGAGCGCGCGGTGCAAGCGACCAGGTTCGCCGCGGGCCAAGCATCACGGGCAAGTCTGCCATGCACCGCTTCGCCGTCGCTTACCCGTCCCTCGCCGCGCGTCGCATCGGCTTAGAGCGGCCGGCCCTCGATCGAGCCGCAGCGAATCGGTTCGCCATTGGGCGTGCCGGCCCGGACCGGACGGGCGTCGACGGTCTCGCGCCGCCCCCGCTCCCGTCATCGCGTCGCGCGTGCGAGTGTCAGCGCCGACTGGCGCCGCCCATCCTCCCAGTGATGCCAGACGACCAGGAGCATGCTCGCGTTGAAGATCGACGAGTACGTGCCGGACACGATCCCGATGAGCAGCGCGAGCACGAACTCGCGGATCGAGGACGCGCCGATCAGCAGCAGCGCGGTGAGCACGATGACCACGGTCATCGAGGTGCTGATCGACCGGCCGAGCGTCTGCAGGATGCTGTGGTTGACGATCGCATCGAAGGGTTCGCCGGCATGGCGCGCCCGGTTCTCGCGGATCCGGTCGAACACGACGATCGTGTCGTGCACGCTGAAGCCGATGACGGTCAGCATCGCCGTCACGAACAGCGAATCGATCTGCACGTCGAACAGCGTGCCGAGGATCGCGAAGATGCCGACGACGACGATGACGTCGTGCAGCAGCGCGACGATCGCCGATACGCCGAACTTGACGTCCGCGAACCGCACGGACACCCACGTCAGGATGCCCAGCGAGCCGAGGATCACGAGGAGGATCGCCTGCTGCGTGGTCTCGGTGCTGATGACCGGCCCGACCGTCGTCTGCTGGCGGATCTCCGCGATCGGCCCGAACTTCGCCTGCAGAGCCTTCGCCAGAGCGCCGATCTTGCCTTCGGTCGGCACGGGGATCGACGCCGCGCTCGCGCTGGGCGCCGGGCTCGTGACCGCGCTGCCGGCCGCGCTGCTCGCAGCGGGCGAGGCACTCGGCGCGACCGACCCCGACGGGGCGGGCGAGGTGCCCGAGATGGCAGCGGCCGATGCGGCGGGAGAGGTCGACGGGACCGCCGAAGCCGATGCGCCCGGCGAGGCCGACGCCGCGACGGAGCCGGATGGGCTGGCAGTCGGCGCCAGCGACGCGATCGGCACGGGCGTCGCCGCGGGGGCGGCCGGCAGGAGGCCGATCGGCTTGGTCTGGATCGTCACGAACCCGTCGCTGGAGTTCTGCACTTTCGAGCCAGGGAGGCCCTGCGCGGTCAGGACCGCCTGGATTGCCGCCTCGGACGGCTGTGGGCCCGCGAAGCGAAGCTGCCAGAGCGTCCCGCCCGTGTAGTCGATCGAGAACTTCAGCCCGGCGTTGCCGGCGCTGAGCGGCGTGAGCAGGATGAAGACCAGCCCGGGGATGACGATCAACCCGCTGAGCAGGAAGAACCAGTTTCGCTTGCCGACAAGGTCAAACATCGATCACGCCGCTTCGAGGTTGAATGGTCGTCGGCGCCGGGCACGCGCGACGAGGGGCGCCGAAGGCGAAGGTGTGCGCGTCAGGCACGGGACGACCGGATCTCCGGGCGGCGGACCCCCCGAGGGACGGCCGTCACGAACTCCTCCTCGTTGACGCCGTACAGGCTCGCCTTGCGCGTCCACTGCCATCGCACGATCGTGCGGAGGATGGTCCGGCTCAGGGTGATGGCCGTGAACATGGACGTGACCACGCCGATCATCAGGACGAGCCCGAAGCCCCGGATCGTCCCGGACCCGAACCAGAACAGGATGAAGGCGGTGATGATGCTCGACACGTTCGAGTCGAAGATCGAGTTCCAGGCCCGGTTGAACCCCGCCTCGATCGCCGGCGCCAGTGTCTTTCCGGCCCTCAGTTCCTCACGCGTCCGCTCGAAGATCAGGATGTTCGCGTCGACCGCCATCCCGACGGACAGCACGAAGCCCGCGATACCGGCGAGCGTCAGCGTGACCGGAATCAGCCGGAAGACCGCGTACACGACCGCCGTGTAGTAGAGCAGCGCGAGCACCGCCACCGAACCCGGCAGCCGGTAGTACACGAGCATGAAGATGAACACGAGCAGGATGCCGAGCAGACCACCGAGCAGCGTCCGGTGCAGGAAGTTGGCGCCGAGGGTGGCCGGCACGTTCTGGCTCGAGATCTGCTGGAGCGGGAAGGGCAGCGCGCCGTACTGCAGCACGGTCACGAGATCGTTCATCTGCGCCGCGGTGAAGCTGCCGCTGATCTGGCCGCTGCCGTCGGTGATCGCGCTCTTGATGTACGGCGCCGACACGACCTTCCCATCCAGCACGATCGCGAAGTAGTCGCCGATGTGGCTGGACGACCACTGCGCGAAGATCGACGCGGCCTTGCTCTTGAGCGTGAACGCGACCGCCCGCTCGTTCGTCGTCGAGTCGAAGGAGGGATTCGCGGAGGCGACCTGGTCGCCGCCGAACAGCGGCTGGAGCTTCGGGTCGATGGCGTCGCCCGGCGCGGGCACGGGCTGCGTGCCGGCCGAGGTCGAGGTCCCGTATGTCGCGGGGGGCAGCGGCACGAACGTCAGGAGGCCCGTGGAGCCGATGACCTTGACGACCGCCTGGACGTCGGTGACGCCCGGCAGCTGCACGGAGATCTGGTTGGTGCCGACCGTCTCGATGACGGGTTCGACCGTGCCCGTCGCGTTGACGCGCCGCTCGATGATTCCGACGATCGTGTTGAGGTCGCTCGCCGTCGGCTGCTTGCCGTTGACGGGCTGGACCTGGTAGTCGACCTCGACGCCGCCCTGCAGGTCGAGCCCGAGGCGCGTCTCGATCGGGTTCCCGGTGATGGGGTTGGTGTTGAGGAACCCGCCCGGGATCGCAAACGAGAAATCGATCGCGAGCGCGAGCAGGCCGACGACGACGATGAGAATGGGGACTATCCGGCGCATCGGGCGGGACTATAGCAGGCCGGGGAGGCGGACGTGGCGGCTCCATCACAGGTGGTTCCGGCTCCAGGCCCGTGCCGCGGCTACGGCAGCAGCATCCGCACCGCGACGACGCTCCCGACGACGACGATCGCGGCACGCAGCACCATCGGCGACAGGCGCCGGCCGATGAGCGCGCCGAGCTGGCCGCCGATGATCGAGCCGACGGCGACCAGCGCCGCGGCGTCCCAGGCGACCGGCGCGACCACCACGAACAGCAGCGCCGCGACCGCGTTCACGATGAGCGCCAGCACGTTCTTCAGGCCGTTCAGCCGCTGGAGGTCGTCCGGCACGAAGATCGCGAGCAGGGCGATGAGGATCACGCTCTGCGCCGCGCCGAAGTACCCGCCGTAGATCGCCGTGAGGTAGACGAGCACGATGATCGACGGCCAGTGCTGCCCGCCGGCGGGTCGGCGTGACGCGAGCGCGCGGGACAGCCTCGGCTGCAGCAGGACCAGCACGCACGCGAGGAGGATCAGCAGCGGCACGATCCGGTTGAACGTGCTCGCCGGCAGAGCCAGCAGCAGGACGCCGCCGGTCAACCCGCCGAGAGCCGCCGCGACGCCGAGCCGGACGATCCGGGTTCCCTGTCCGACGAGCTCCCGGCGGTACCCGAGGCTTCCGCTCGCCGAACCCGGCACGAGACCGACCGTGTTCGACACGTTCGCGACGATCGGCGGGAACCCGAGGGCCACGAGCGTCGGGAACGTGATGAGCGACCCGGACCCGACGATGGTGTTGACGGTGCCGGCGCCGACGCCCGCGAGCGCGATCGCGACGGCCTGGGCGGGGGTCACGCCGGCCCTCCCGCGGCAGCGTCTCGGGGGAGGGCCGCGTTGCGCGCGTCGCAGGGCCCACCGGGCGCGAGCCCGCCGGCCACCAGCGCGCCGGGCGCCAGATGGGCCGTCATCTCGTCACCCTGCGGCGAGTGCGTCATGAACCCGTTCCGCCAGCTGCGGGCCGAATCCCGGCACGGCCGCGATCTCCGCCACGCTGGCTTCGCGTACGCGCTTGAGCGACCCGAACGTCCGCAGCAACGCGCGCCGCCGCTTCGGGCCGAGGCCCGGAAGCTCGTCGAACGCGGACCGCGTCTGGCGCTTCCCGCGCAGGCTCCGGTGGTAGGTGATCGCGAACCGGTGCGCCTCGTCGCGCAGGCGCTGGACGAGGTGGAGCGCCGACGAGGTCCCGGGCAGCACGATCGGGTCGCGCGCCCCGGGCAGGAACAGCTCCTCGCGCTGCTTCGCGATCCCGGCCAGCGGCAGGTCGTGCAGGCCCAGCTCGTCGAGCACCTCCTTCGCCGCCGAGACCTGTCCCCTGCCCCCGTCGATGAGCACGAGGTCGGGCATCTGCCAGCGGGCTTCGTCCGGCCCGATCCCCTCCTCCGCCTCGAGCGCCGCGCGCCGGAAGCGCCGCCGCAGCACCTCGCGGTGGCTCGCAAAGTCGTCCGTGCCCTCGACGGACTTGACTCGGAATCGGCGGTACTGGCTCCAGGCCGGCTTCCCGTCGACGAACACGACCATGCTCCCGACCGTATCGCTGCCCTGGATCGTGCTGATGTCGTAGCACTCGATCCGGACCGGCGTGGCCGGCAACCCGAGCGCGTCCGAAAGCTCCTCGAGCGCCGACAGCAGCTGCCCCTGATCCGCCAGCCGGCGGGCCTGCTCGCGCGACAGCGCCTCGTCGGCGTTGCGCGTCGCAAGGGCCACCAGCTCCCGCTTGTCGCCGCGCTGCGGCACGACCAGCGTCACGCGCGCGCCGCGTCGCTCGGTCAGGTAGGCCTGCAGATCGCCGGACTCGGCCGGCTGGAACGGCACCAGGATCGTCGGCGGGACGGACGCTGCGGTCGCGTAGTACTGCTTCACGAACGCCGCGAGCACCTCGTCGTCGGGCAGCTCCGAGCGGCTCACGAGCGTGAACACGTCCCGCCCGACCATCCGGCCGCCACGCACGACGAACAGCTGGACGGCCGCCTCCCCCGCTCCGCGAGCCAGCCCCAGGACGTCCTGCTGGGTCCGGCTGTACGCCGCCATCTTCTGGCTCTCGGTCGTCCGCTCGACCGCCCGCAGCTGGTCGCGCAGGGACGCCGCCCGCTCGTAATCGAGCGAGCTGCTCGCCGCCTCCATCTCGCGGCGCAGATGTCGCGTGACCTGCTCCTGGCGTCCCTCGAGGAACAGCATCACCTGGTCGACGTCGCGCCGGTAGTC
>JAKAAV010000126.1 GCA_021802185.1 Chloroflexota bacterium
CGCTCTGACCCGCGCCGATCCCCGGGGTCCCATATCCGCCGTCGCCGCTCCCCGGCCTCCGCTTGCGGGCGTCCGACCGTCGGGGCGCTCGTCGAACCGGTTTCGGCGGTAGTCCTTCGCTGCGGGTCGGACCAGCCGAGCGTCACGCGCGACGCAGCGTGTCGGCGCTACGCCACCTGTTCGCCGGACCGTCCACCCGCGCCGAGGACGCTGTTGACGCGAATGACCGGCGGATGCTCGAAGTGCTTCTTGACCGCGCACTGGTCCGCGGCGCGGACGACCGCATCGACGTACTTGGCCGGGAAGGTCTCGGGCAGCTCGATCGTCACCTCGACGTCCGAGACGAGACCGCTCATCGGGTTCATGCCCATCCTCTGGACGAGCCGGATGCCGTCGGTCGGGATCCCGCGCTGGCGGCAGAAGCCGAGGACGTAGATCCCGGCACACGTCCCGATCGTCGAGAGGAACGTGAGGAACGGCGTCGGCGCCGAGCCCTCGCCGCCACCGGTGGGTGGCTGGTCCGTCGGGATCGTGAACCCCGCGAAGTGCGCGTCGACTCGTGCGCCGCCGGGGAAGTCGATGATCATGTCCACGAGCAGGAACCCCTTGCTGATCGAGTTGCCGGTCGATGTTCACGGCGGCGACGGCCGCCACGGCATGTGTCTCGTTGCCGGATCGCGAGTCGCCGGCGCCGCGTGCTTCGGTCATCCGCGCCGCGTGCCTCGGTCATCCGCGCCGCGTGACGGCCGCATCGACGGCGTGCCATCGCGACGGCCATTACTCTACCACTTGCGCAAGTACGCAAGCAATGCGCGATAGGGCCGCCCGGCGAACGCGACGCATCGGCTTCGGGGTCTGGGAACGGTGACCCGGCACACCGTGCCCGCGGCTGGTGCGGGTTTCTCCCGATGAATCCTCCAGGCGCTGTTCGTACGGTGCCCCCGGTAAGCGTCCCGGCTCCACTGGCGGCCACCGAACGGCAGCCCGCCGATCGCCGACCGAGCGTCCGGGCGGAGGAGGTGCGTCATGCGGAAGGCGATCCCGAGGTCGAGAGGCATGCTCAGGGTGATCCTGGTGAGGGCAACCACGGCGGCGCTGATCGTCGGGTCGAGCGCCGGCCACGTCGCGGCGTCCGACGGAGCCGGCTGGACGGCGGCGGTCAACCTCGAGGCCGCGACGGGTAGCGCCGATTCGCTCAACACGTCTGCGCTCGAGGGCTGCCCGTCCCAGTCGAGGAACGGACTCGATCTCTACTTCGCGTCGAACCGGCCGGGGGGTTACGGGAACCTCGACATCTACGTCAGTCATCGTCCGACGACGGGGGCCCCGTGGGGTCCGCCCCAGAACCTGGGGCCGACGATCAACACGGCCGGGCGAGAGTTCTGCCCGACTCCGACGCGCGACGGGCACGGCCTTCTCTTCGTCAGCGACGGCCGCTCCGACACCTGCGGCGGCTCCGACATCTACATCTCCTGGCAGGATCCGACCGGCTGGGAGACGCCGCGGGACCTCGGGTGCCAGGTGAACAGCGCCGCTGACGAGGCGAGCCCGTTCCTGCTCCCGGACGACCACGGCGGCGAGATGCTGTACTTCTCCAGCAATCGCGGTGGCGGCTTCGACCAGTCGGACTCCGGCGCCGTCTCCGGTGACTGGGACATCTACATGGCGAGCGTGACCGGCAACCAGGTCGCGCCCGCGACGCTCGTCCCGGGAGTCAACACGAAGTACGACGACGTCCGACCGAACCTGCGCCGCGACGGACTCGAGCTGTTCTTCGACTCCAACCGGCCGGGTGGCTGTGGCTCGTACGACATCTGGACGGCGACCCGCAGTGCGAACACCGCTGCGTGGTCGGATCCCGCCGACCTTCCCTGCACGGTGAACAGCAGTGCGGCCGACATGCGCGCGTCGATCTCGTGGGACGGGACGACGCTCATCTTCGGCTCCGCGCGGGCCGGCGGCGAGGGCAGCTCCGACCTCTGGATGTCGACGCGTCCGCCCGTCTTCGGTAACTGAACGCCGGAGGACGGCGCGGCGCACGTGGCGCCCCGAGGGGACGGAATCAGCGGTAGCGGCGAGCTCCGCTCGCCGCTACCCTCAGCTCGGCCATGAGCGCGTTCATCGGACGGCGCGTCGAGCTGCAGCGAATCGGGGAGCTGCTTCGCCATGCGGCAGACGACCGTCGCGCGACGGGCGCGCTCATCCTGGGCGACCCAGGGAGCGGCAAGAGCCGCCTGCTGGCCGAGGCGCTCGAACGCTCGTCACTCCGTCGCACCATGAGGCTGGTCGGCTTCGAGCCGACGCGCCTCATCCCGCTCGCGTCTGCCGCCGATCTGATCCGCTGGCTCGCGGCGGTTCCGACGTATGGCCCCCGCCTCGACGCGCTCGTGTTCGGAACCACCGACCCGGCGGTGCGCGACCCCGTACGGATCTTCGAGGCGGCCCACCGGGCACTCGCCGCCGCGGGACCCGCGATCGTCGCCGTCGACGACCTGCACTGGCTCGACGAGCTGAGCGTCGGCCTGCTTCTGTACCTGCTGCGAGCGGCCGTCGCCGCCGGGACCGGGCTTGCCGTCGTCGCGGCGGCCCGCCCGTCGCCCGTCGCCGCGACCTTCCAGGGCGCCCTCGATGCGGTCCTCGATCCCGGCCACCGCGCTGTGCTCGAGCTCAACCCCCTCAGTCTCGACGAAGGCCTGGCCCTCGCCCGGTCACTGGACCGGCGGCTCGATGACACCCGCGCAGCGGAGTTGTGGCGGCAGGCGGCGGGGTCGCCGTTCTGGCTCGAGGGGCTCGCGCTTGCTCGTGACGGCGACATTCGGACGCTCATCGGGCAGCGCCTCGGGAGACTGGCCGGCGATGCCGTCCAGCTCCTGGCCGCGCTGACCGTCGGCGGCCGGCCGTATCGTCTCGACGACCTGGCCGCGGTTCTCGGCTGGCGCCCGGCCCGAGTGCTGGCGGCCGCGCACGAGCTGGCCGGACGGGGAGTGGGGGTGCTGACGGGCGATTCGCTTCGCATCGCGCACGACCTGATCCGTGAGGCGGCGGCGCGCGAGGTGCCGAGATCGCTGCGTGTGCGGCTCCACGCGAGGTTCGCCGATGTGCTCGAGCGGCAGGCCGGAGATGAGATGGCACTCCTCCGGGAGGCGCTCGAGCACCGCGTCGCCGGCGGTGACCGCGGCGTCGATCTCGCGCTCCGCCTGGCCACGTCGCCGCAGAGGCGCCTGCTGGGTCGAGACGGCCTCCTGGCGCTGTCGGCCATCGCCGACTCGCTTCCCCCAGGCTCCGAAGAGCAGTGCCTCCTCGACGAGCGCCTCGGCGAGATCGCGGGGGCGCTGGCCGAGCAGGACATCGCGATCGGGCACTGGTCCCGGGTTGCCGACCACGCCGCCGATCCCGTCAGGCGCCGTCGAGCTCTCGTCGAGGCTGGCTGGGCGGCCTACCGGCGGCAGGACGCGACCACCGCACGCGCGTTCGCGCTCCGGGCGCGCACGGGCGAGGCCGACACCCCGGCGGCAGGCGACGGCCTCGAGGAACGTGTCAGGCTCGAGACGCTCGAGGCGGACACGGCGCTCTGGCTGGACCACCGCACCGATGACGGGGCCGCCGCGTCGGACCGGGCCCTCGCGGGGGCACGCCGGATGGCCGGGCTCGCCGGCGGCGTCCACCGCCTGTCGCCGTCTGAGCGAACCACGTACATCGCCTCGCTCGAGGCGGCCATGGACGCAGCGCTGCAGCAGGATCGGGGCACTGACGTCGTCGAGCTCGGCGAGGAGAGCCTGGTGGCGGCGCGCGATGCCGAGCCGGAGGCGTACGTCGCAGCTCTCAACCGCGTCGGCTTCGCACTGGGGCCGGTCGGTCGCGTCGCGGAGTCCGAGCGGATCTACCGCCAGGCGTGGGACCTTGCCCAGCAGCTCGTGCTACCTGCAGCCACCGTCGAAGCCGGCCACGGTCTCGCCGTCGCGCTGAGCCTGCTCGGCCGGCCCCAGGACGCCCGGAACATCGCGGCCGCCACCATGGAGGTCGAGGCGCGCCTGACGAACGCTCCGAGGCGGTGGGGCCACGCCGCGGCGATCCTGCACGAGATCGAGCTGTCGCTGGGCGACCCGTCCGCGGCGCTCCGTGCGCTTCGACAGGACATCGCGCACGAGCCCGACCCGCACTTCCGCCTCGGGATCCACGAGACGGTGGCGGCCTGGGAGGCGCGGACGCGGGGACCAGCGGCGGCCAGCGCCGTGGCGGAGCACCAGGCCGCGGCGATGGCGGACTGGGAGCTGGTGCGCTGCCCGCGCTGCGGGCGAGAGCTGGCGATCATCACCGCCGAGCTGTTCGCCCGGATCGGGCGTGCCGATGACGCGCGGGGGCAGCTGGCAGCGTGGGATCGGCTCGTCCCCGACCCGTCGCAGCAGGCGAGCCGGTGGCGGAAGCACGCCGCGGCGATGGTGCTCGCAGCCGACGGGCGGCCCCGGGAGGCCATCGAGCTGCTCCGCATGCTTGCTGCCGAGCATCACGCGGGAGGCGTGTTGAAGGACCGTCTGTGGGTGATGATCGACCTCGGGCGATTGCTCGAGAGCCACGACCGGGACGGCGCGATCGAGGCGTACCGGGAGGCGGCCGCACTCGCCGAGCGGATGGGCGCCGTGAGCCAGGCGCGGCTGGTCGCCCAGGCCCTGCGCCGCCTCGGCGTCCGAGCCTGGCGACGTGATGCGACGGCCGGAGACGACGTCCTGTCGGCGCGGGAGCTCGAGGTCGGCCGGATGGTCGCTGCCGGGGCTTCGAACCGGGAGATCTCGGACGCCCTGCTCATCGCTCCCAAGACCGTCGAGCGCCATGTGAGCAACGCCCTCACCAAGCTCGGCATTCGGAATCGCACCGAACTGGCGGCCTGGGTGCGGGCTCCGGCGGGTGCCCCCGGCGCCCCCGCGGCGCCCCCGTCCGACGCCCGCCGTCGATCTCCACGACCGCCGTCGGTCGCGTCCGGTACGGGTTCCTCCCGATGATCTGCCGATCGCCCCCGACGTAGCCTCGACGCATGACGCTCGTGATGCTGGTCGGCGGCGCGGAAGCGGACGAGCCCGCGCTCGGCTCGCGGACCACCCGCCTCCTCTCGGACCTCGGCGTGACGCGCGTGGCGGTGCTGCGGGGGGAGCAGACGACCGCGGTGATTCTCGAGGGTTGGGCGTTCGATCCTCGCGACGGCTCGACCGCAGCAGGTGTCCTGTTTCCGGACGCGGCACGCTCGGTGCGCACGTTCCGCGAGGTCGCGGACGTCACCCTCACGGCCTCCGGCTGGGCGGCACACGACCCGGAGCCGGGGACTCCGGCTGGCTGAGGGGCGACGGGCACGCGCGAGGCACGTCAGCGCGCCCCGCCCTCACACGTCGGCGTCAGACGCCGCGCCACCTACTCGCTGAACCGCTCCTCGCGCCAGGGATCACCCTCGTTGTGGTAGCCGTACCGCTCCCAGAAACCGGGCACGTCGTGGTCGAGCATCTGCAGGCCCCGGATCCACTTCGCGCTCTTCCAGAAGTAGCGCTTCGGGACCATGAGCCGGAGCGGGTAGCCGTGCTCCGGCTCGAGTGGCTCGCCGCCGTACGTGTCGGCCAGGAGGACGTCGTCGTCGAGCAGGGCGTCGAGCGGCAGATTCGTCGTGTAGCCCTGCTCGCAGTGGGCGATGACGAAGCGGGCCGACGGCTTCGGACGCACGAGGTCGAACACCGTCCGCGGGGCGACACCCTCGAAGTCCGTGTCGAGCTTCGTCCAGCGCGTCACGCAGTGGATGTCGGTGTGGACCGCCTTCCGCGGCAGCGCGCGGAACTGCTCCCACGACAGGTCGATCGGCTGCTCGACCTCGCCCCACACCTTGAAGTCCCACGTGCCGAGGTCGACGCGCGGCACCGACCCGTAGTGCAGCACGGGCCACTTCTCGGTCAGATACTGGCCGGGCGGGAGTCGGCGCCTCTGCTCGTCGGTGATCCGGGGACGTCCGAACAGCCTGTCCATCGCCGCATGATACCGGCGGGGCTCGATGGCGCTGATGGTGGTCGTCGCGCCCGCGGTTCGCGACTGGGTGGGCGAGTGCTGCGTCCGCGGTTCGCGACTGGGTGGGCGAGTGCTGCGTCCGCGGTTCGCGACTGGGTGGGCGAGTGCTGCGTCCGCGGTTCGCGACCGGGCGCCCTGGCCGGCACCGCACGACTGGGCGCCCTGGCCGGCACCGCACGACTGGGCGCCCTGGCCGGCACCGCACGACTGGGCGCCCTGGCCGACGCTCATGGGGGGAACGCAAGACGGGCGCATCGGTCGGCTGGACCCGCCGGCACCCGTGCCGGCGGGTCCAGGATGGCCGGTTCGGCGCTTGCCATGCGGGACAACGCCGCCATTGCATGCTCGTCCGACGGCCTCCCGTGGGGCCGCCCGTCTGACGTTCCCCCGGCGAGCATCAGCCAACTTCGCCGTGTGTCTCGGCGCGGCCGCACGTCGCGCACGGCCCTGCCGACTCGGCCTCCCGTCGGCCCGCCCGTCTGACGTTCCCCCGGCGAGCATCAGCCAACTTCGCCGTGTGTCTCGGCGCGGCCACACGTCGCGCACGGCCTGGCCCGGAGTCGCGTCGGGCTGGCCCGGAGTCGCGCGACGGCGTCCTGCGGCCCGCCGACTCGTCGTGCACTCACCCGGTGAGCATTGGGCAACTCCGGAACGCCCCGCCCGGGTCGATCTCCTCAAGCTTCGTCGAGGCCGCGGACGATCGCGCGGAGGATGAACCGGGACGCCTCCCCGCTCTTACCCCCGAGCCGCTGTCCCTCCTCCTCGAACAGCGCGAGGCGGAGATCCATCGACGCCTGGTCGAGCAGCGGCGTCCGCTCGAGCTCGCCGGCCGCGAAGGCCTGGTCG
>JAKAAV010000127.1 GCA_021802185.1 Chloroflexota bacterium
CGGCGAGGTCCGGCTGGGGCCGCGGCGCTGAGGCCGATCGGCGTGGCCGCGCCACCCGGGGTCACGGTGCCGATCGCCCGCTGCCATGGTGCTGAGGGCCTCGTGCCGGCGCGCTGTCTGTCCCGTACCGCGGCGCTGCCAGCCCCCGTGCCGCGGCGCTGCCAGCCCCCGTGCCGCGGCGCCGACCGCGTCTTCTAGACTGCACGCAGGAGGGAAGCCATGCGGATGTGGGGCGGGCGCTTCAGCGGCGACACGGACCCGGTCGTCGCGGACGCCACCCGGTCGATCGAAGTCGACCGGCTCCTCGCGCTCGACGACCTGGACGGTTCGATCGCGCACGTGCGCGGGCTCGAGCGTGCAGGACTGCTGTCCGCGGACGAGTCGGGCGCGCTCGTCGACGGCCTGCGCGGGCTCCGCGTGGAGGTCGAGCAGGGGACGCTCGCGTGGGATCCCGCGCTCGAGGACGTGCACCTCAACCTCGAGGCCGCGCTGACCGCGCGGATCGGGCCGCTTGCCGGGAAGCTCCACACCGGGCGATCGCGCAACGACCAGGTCGCGCTGGACCTCCGGCTCTGGCTCCGGCGCACGGTTCGCGACGTCGATGCCGACCTCGTCGCCCTCGAGCGCGCGCTCGTCGATCGCGCCGACCGCGACGGCGACGCCATCATGTCGGGGATGACGCACGTGCAGCCCGCTCAGCCGGTGCTGCTCGCGCACCACCTGCTCGCGTACGTCGAGATGCTCGAGCGCGACCGCGGCCGCCTCGCCGACTGTGCCCGCCGCGCGGACCGCTCGCCGCTCGGCGCCGGGGCACTCGCCGGGGCGGGGTTCCCGCTCGACCGCGAAGCGACGGCCGCCGACCTCGGGTTCTCCGGCGTGACATCGAACTCGCTCGACGCGGTGAGCGACCGGGACTTCGCAGTCGAGTTCCTCGCTGCGGCGGCGCTCGCGATGGTGCACCTGTCGCGGCTCGCCGAGGAGCTCGTGTGGTGGTCGAACCCGGCGTTCGGCTGGGTCGCGCTGTCCGACGCGCACTCGACGGGCTCCTCGATGATGCCGAACAAGAAGAACCCGGACCCGTGCGAGCTGATCCGTGGCAGGGCCGCGAGGGTGGCCGGCGGTCTCGCGACGATGCTCGGGGTGCTCAAGGGCCTGCCGCTCGCATACCAGCGGGACCTTCAGGAGGACAAGCCGCCCCTGTTCGACGCGGCGGCCGTGCTGTCATCGTCGCTGCGGGTCATGGCCGCCGTGATCTCCGGCCTGACGTTTCGGACCGATCGCATGCGCGACGCGGCGCTCCAGGGCTACGTGACGGCCACATCGGTGGCGGATGCCCTGGTCGAGCGCGGGCTGCCGTTCCGCGTCGCGCACCACGTCGCCGGGCGGCTCGTGGCCGAGGCGGAGCGCCGCGACTGCAGGCTCGACGAGCTCGACGACGGCGCGTTCGAGCGGGCGCTCGTGGTCGAGGAGGGGCCCGAGGCAGCCCGGTTGGCGGCAGCCGCGCCGACCGGGCTGGCCGACGACCTGCGGGCGGCAGCGACGCTGGAGGCCGCGGTGGCGCGGCCCCGCGTGACCGGTGGCACGGCGCCCGAACGCGTCCGGGAGGCGCTCGAGGCCGCGCGCCGGCGGCTGGGGATCGAGCCTGCGTGACGGCCCTGCCTCGACCCCGACATGGCGCTCTCGTTCGATCCGGCCGGGACGCGGCTCGAGCTGACGCGCCGCCGCGGGCTCGGGAGCAGCGCGTCCGCGCGCGGCCCCAGACAGGCGCGCAGCGCCGCTGAGGCACCCGGCGGGCGCGCCCACCTCATGGGCTCGGAGGCGGCCGGCCTCCGCTGTCGTCCGCGACGGGCGGCTGGACCAGCAGCGTGGCGACGCCCACGTCGCGCATCGAGGCCGCAACCAGGGGCGCGTCCTCCACCATGAGCGCGACCTCGGCGCCCTCCGCTCGGAGGCGCCGCACCTGCTCGGCCTTGAAGGTTCCCATGTCGGGATCGTCGACCCCGGGCCGGTACAGGATCAACCGGTCGTACGGCACCTCGTGCTCGCGAAGCCATCGCTCGGTCAGCCCGCGCGCTGCCTCGTCGCGGGCGCTGAGGATGACGATTCGGCAGGCCGGAGCGAGCAGCCTGAGCAGAGTGATCGGCCCCTCGATCGGGGCGTCGTCCGTGCAGGCGAGCGAGTAGGCTCGCCAGTCCATGGGGACCGGGTCGTCGGCGGCACGGATCATGTGCCGGCGGTGCCGCGTGTCGCACAGCGTGGAATCGAGGTCGACGCAGACGGTCGGGCGCTCCGGCACTCCGGCCGCACCCTCGAGGAACGTCCCCGGCCTCGGAGTCTCGCTCGGTGACGCGAACCCCGCCGGTCTGTCGGGGCCGGGGTGCCCCGCCGCCGGGGCCGCCCACGGACCCGCTGCGCCCTCGCCGGCCGCCCCCGTCGCGGCGGCCGGAAGGGCCCCCGACGGTCCTGCCTCGCCTGTCGACCCGCGTGCCAGGCCGCCCTCAGGCATCGATGTGGTCCAGCGCGTACTCGCGCCCACGTTCGGCCAGCACGCGCGCCGTCCCCGGCGGAGGCGCGAGGCGGTACGGCTCGTTCGTGTGGACGGGGACCACGACGCGCGGCGCCGCGAGGCGAACGAGTCGCTCGAGGTCGTGCGGCGTGGCGTGGCCCGCCGAGCCGATCACCCGCATCGGCAGGCCGAGGAACGCGAGCCAGTCGGCCAGCAAAGCCCAGTTCGGGTCGAACGGCCCGAGCGGCTCGCCGTTCGAATGCACGAAGAGGGCGCCGGGACCCAGTGGGAGGTCGAGCAGCCGGGGGATCTCGTCCACGCCCAGCTGGACCACGAAGCGAGCCGGGTTCGCCCGGATCGCTTCGAGGCCGGGGCCCTCCTCCCACGTGAGCACGCCCTCGAGGCCGTATGCGCGCAGGAAGCGGCCCATCGCGACCGGCCAGATCACGCGCCGACCGGCCGCATCCGCGATGCGCAGCAGGGCGGCGGCCCGCTCGGTGTTGCGCGGGTAGAGGCTGACGACCACGAGCCCCGGGGTCGCGCCGAGCGCGGCGCCGAGCGCGGCGTCCACGTCCGCCTCGCTGAGGAAGGGGGCGCCGAAGGACGCCGCCAGCATCGTGCCCTCGGTGACGAGCACACGCACCCCGCGCACGCGCTCCGTGAACGCCTCGCTCAGCTCGGGGTGACGCCCGTGGAAGCGCAGGTCGCCCGTGTAGGCCAGCGTCCCGTCTGCCGTCGTGACGAGGAAGCCGGCCGCCCCGGGCACGTCGTGGTCGACGGCCAGGCACGTCACGTCGAACGGCCCGACGTGCACCGTCTCGCCGTCCTCCAGCGGACGGATCGCCTGCCGGCCTCCCTCGAGCCCGGTCCCGGCCTCCTCGAGCGCCCCGAGAACGCGGACCGTCCCGGCTGCCGCGTAGACGGGTACGGCGGGATCGACCCAGCCCGCGAGCCCGACATGGTCGATGTGCGCGTGGCTGAGGAACACCACGGTGCGCCCGTCCGCGCCGCCGGCCACGCCCGTGCCCTCCAGGGCATCGACGCGGTAGAGGTGGTCGATCGGCGGTGCCACGCCCAGGCGGAGCCGATCGGCTATGCCGCGTGCGGGGCGGGGGAGGGCCGGGTAGCGCAGCAGGTCGGCCGAGGATGGGATGTCGTTCCCCAGGTCGAGAAGGACGCGCCAGCCATCCTGCTCGAGGAGGATCTTGGTCGAGCCGATGACACCGACACCCCCCAGGAACCGAAGTCGTACCGTCATCCTGCGTTCGCGCTCCTTCTCGGGACCCGGCCGGTGGCCATCCGGGCCGCTCTCATGTCGCCCCTGTCCGCTGGATCAGGCCAGCCGGCGAGGAACGCCTGGACCTGCGCGAGGTACGGCGCCCGTTCGGCGGAGGCGAGCCCGCGCGCCGCGATCGCGGCGTGGTGCTCGAGCGGCTGGTTGCCGCACCAGAGCGTGCCGTCGAGGTGGAGCACGAGCAGGCCGCGCAGGCGCCTCTCCGCGTGTGCCCCGACCCACGGGGCGCCGGCCGGGGCCGGTCCGGTGTGATCGTCCCGCCCATGCCGCTCAGCCCTTCAGCCCGCCGGCAGTCGAGAACGCACCCTCCAGGAACTGTCGCTGCGCCACCAGGAAGAAGACCAGGACCGGGAGCGTCGTGAAGACCGCCGCCGCCGAGAGTTGGGTCCATTCCGTCCCGTTCGTGCCGTAGAACGTGGCGAGCCCCACCTCCACGGGCTGGACGGACGGGCTGCTCGTCATGATGAACGGCCAGACGAAGCTGTCCCACGAGCCGATCCCGACGTACAGCGCGATCGTGATGAGGGCCGGGCGGACGAGCGGCACGACGACGCTCCAGAGGTAGCGAAGGGAGCTCGCGCCATCGATCTCGGCAGCGTCGGCGAGCTCCGCAGGCAGCGTGCTGACGAACTGGCGCACCATGAAGATCCCGAAGACGGACGCCCCCCACGGCACGATCTGCGCCCAGTACGTGTCGAGCCAGCTGATGTCCTTCAGGACGATGTAGTCGGGCACCAGGAGGACTGTGGGCGGGATCATCAGGGCGCTCAGGACGAGCAGGAAGAGCGCGTCGCGCCCGGGGAAGCGCAGCGCGCCGAAGGCGAAGCCGGCGAGTGCCGACGTGACGATGACGAGCACCACCGTCGTCGAGGCGATGAAGATCGTGTTCAGGAAGTACCGCGCCCAGGGCGCAGCCTCCCAGGCCAGGACGTAGTTCTGCCACTGCCAGTGGGGAACGAACGAAGGCGGGAACGTCAGGACCTGGTCCGGGGTGTTCAGCGACGTGATCAGGACCCACACGAACGGGAAGCCGAAGGCGACGACCAGCGCGGCGTGGATGCACAGCCAGACGGCGGATCGGAGGCGCCTCCGAAGTGAAGCCCGCCGGGGAGGCCGCGATGGACCTCCCCGTGCTGCCGGACGCTCCACCTCAGGCGTCCCTGCCCCCGCGCCGTGTCGCCCGGTCTTCGGTCCCCCCGCCGTCTGGGCGCCGCACCGCTCAGCTGCCGCTCGAGGCGGCGGCGGCCGACGTCGCCTGCGCCGTGGCCAGCGCGCTCTGGGGGCTTTCGTGGTTGATCAGGACCGACTCGAGCGCCGTGGCGATGGCACCCTGTTCCTCGGTGAACCAGGACTGCGCGGGCACGCCCCGGGCCGCCTGGAGCGACTGGGACGCGATGGTCACGTACGGGTGCGTCGCCACGTACGAGCTCATCGCCGCCAGCCCGCTCTTCGTCACCGGGAGGTAGCCGGACCCCGAGGCCCAGGTGGCCGTCTGCTGCGTTCCGGTGAGCCAGTGCATGAAGGTCCAGCCTGCCTGCTGCTGGGCCGGCGTGCTCTTTGCGAAGATGACGATGTTCGTGCCCTGCATGGCGTTGCCCTGGCCGGCCGGACCGTTCGGGAAGGCGGCGGTGCCCATGGTGAACTTGGTGCCGACCGCCTGCTGGTTGTAGTAGTAGCTCGCCACCGTCGACATGTCGAAAAGCGACTTGCCTGCGCCCAGCGCGGTCTGGCCGGGATAGTTGGTGCCGACCTTCAGGGCGCCCTCTTGCTCCATCGTCTCGAGCAGCGTGAGCGCCTGCACTGCGGCCGGGGTGTTGAGATCAGGCTTGCCGTTCAGCAGGAGGTGCCCGCCGTACGCCCGCATCATCGAGACGAACATGTACGTGCCATTGGCCGGCGCGCTGCTCGTTCCCGGGTTCATGCTCAGACCCCAGTCGCCGCCGGTGGTCGCGGCCTTGGCGTCCGCGGCGAACTGCGTCCAGGTCGTCGGGACCGTCAGGTGGTCGGCCTGGAGCATGTTCTGGTTGTAGTACATGATGTAGTCGCTCTTGTTGAACGGCCACATCCAGATCTTTCCGTCTGGCAGGTAGAGGTCCTGCCAGATGCCGGTCCAGAAGTCGCTCTGCTCGCTGCTGGACACGCCGTTCGGTCCGCTGATGAAGCTCGTCAGGGGGACGATGGCGTTGGAGGCCGCGTACGTCGCCGCCCAGTTCTCGTACGCCTGCCCGATGGTCGGCGGGTTGCCCGCCGCCACTGATGCCTCTTCCTTCTGCTGCAGCGTGGCGTAGTTCGGCTCCGGGATGAGCGTGACCGTGATATTCGGGTGTGCCTTCTCGAACTGGCTGACCAGCCCGTCGAGGGTCGTCTTGAGGGTCCCGGACGACATCGCCTCCATGAACGTGATCGTGGCGCTCTGCCCGCCCGATGATGCGCTCGCCGGTGCGGCTCCCGTCGCCGATGCGGCGCTCGAAGGCGCAGCGCCGGCGGCGTTCGACGTGGCCGGCGCCGTGGAGGCGCCGGCGGAGGAACAGGCCGACACGAGAAGTACGGCGGCCCCCAGCACGGCGGCCGCGCGCAGTCCTCGCGTGGCCGAATTGATCGAGGTTCCCGATGACACCTGACGAGCCCTCCTCGCTGTCACGGCCGCGCCGTGCCACTCATGCCGTTGCGCCCCGGTTCCGACCGAGCCGCAGCTGTGCCAGGGTCAGGCCGGCGGTGATCAGGAAGAGGATCACCGCGAGCGCCGCCGCCGGCCCCGTGTGGTAGAAGACGAACGCCTCCTGGTAGAGCAGGTAGCTCGTGGTCGTCGTCGCGCCGAGCGGCCCGCCCCCCGTCATCGTGTAGAACTGCGTGAACGCCTGGAGCGCGCCGATCGACGAGATCACCACGACGAAGAGGATCGTGGGGACCAGCTGCGGCAGCGTGACCCAGCGCAGCTCCTGCCAGGCGTTCGCTCCGTCGACTCGCGCC
>JAKAAV010000128.1 GCA_021802185.1 Chloroflexota bacterium
ACGCTGCGTCGCGCGTGACGCTCGGCTGGTCCGACCCGCAGCGAAGGACTACCGCCGAAACCGGTTCGACGAGCGCCCCGACGGTCGGACGCCCGCAAGCGGAGGCCGGGGAGCGGCGACGGCGGAGATGAGACGCCGGGAGCGGCGCGCGGAACAGCTCGAACCGGGCCGAGAAGTGCCGCGGCGCCGGCGCCTCCTGACGATCCGGAACCCCCGGACCCCTCGGTGAGGATCAGCAGCGTCCGGCAGGTGGGACGAGCCGAAGCCGCCGGAGGAGGCCGGCGGCTTCGAGTCAGGGCGGGCTGGTCGGGGCCCGCGTGGCGTGCTCCGGTCAGCCCGGGAGGGCTCCGTCGGTCGGCGGCGTCATCGGGCCGTCGGAGCTGGCGGCCGGAGCTGGAGGTTCGTCAGTGCGAGCAGGAGTGCGGGCTGCCGGCCGATTCGGCCGTCCGGAAGCTGCTGCCGCAGCCGCAGGCTGACACCGCGTTCGGGTTGTTCACGGTGAATCCCGCACCCATCAGCGTGTCGACGTAGTCGATCTCGGAGCCGGCCAGATACTGGGTGCTCTGGTCGTCCACGTAGACGCGGATCCCCTGCGACTCGATCGTGAGGTCCTCGGCCGTCGGCTGGTCCTCGAGCATCATCCCGTAGCGGAACCCGGAGCACCCGCCGCTGTACACGTAGACGCGGAGCCCGATGGACGGGTTCGTCTCCTCGGCCGTCAGCTCGCGCAGCTTCTCCGCGGCGGCGTCCGTGAGGCGGACCATCGGCTGGATCGCGGGCTCCGAGGTGGACTGGGGTTCGGTGTTCAGCATCGGGGGTGAGGCCTCCGGGGGATGTTGCTCGCGTGACGGCGGTCGGAACGGCTCGACCTCCGGCAACAATCGTAGTTGCGGGCTGGATTTTCGACAAGAGGTGCGCGGAAATCGCTTGCGGCGGCCCACCAGATCGACCACGAACGTGGCGGGCGCGCCCCCGTTACGGCCGGAGCGTCCCGAAGAACACCTGCCAGGCGAGGAGCGTCTTGGCGAGGAGGCTGAACAGCATGTACGCGCGTTCGCCGTACAGGTAGTCGCGCCACCGTCCGACCTTCCCGTACTGCAGCACCATGTTGATCGCGAAGACGTTGAAGGCGATGAACAGCGAGACGAAGATCGCGATCACGAAGGCCGGGATCGCGGCCGCCCCGGGCTGGGTGGCCGACGTCACGAGGGCGGCCCCGATGACGAACCACGGCACGATCCCGGCGATGCAGCCGAAGAGGTAGTGGTGCCACTGGACGCGCTCGCGGCCCTCGTTCGCGAGCTCCATGCTCCACCCGAAGAGGATCATCGCCGCGTTGACGCCGAAGATCCCGATCATCGCGCCCGCGTCCTGCACGCCGGAGAGCGCCGCGATGACGACGATCATGAGGCTGGAGCTGAACGCGTACTCGATCCAGCGCGCGGGGTTCTGGCCGCGTGCCAGGTGCGCCTCGTACCAGCGGCGCGCGGGAAACGCGACGGTGAAGTGGGCGAGCGAGCTGATCAGGAAGAAGAGGGCGACGGCGGGCCCGATCGGCAGGTCCCAGATGTGGCGCTGCGCCGTGACCAGCGTTCGGGTCGCCTCGTCGAACCGCAGGTACGTGCTGAGCACGGGCGACGTGACGATCGGGTTCCGGGCGAACGAGAGCGCGAGGATCGCGACGAACTGGACGAAGTGAAGCGCCGACAGAACGGCGTTCCACCGGAAGAGAGCGGCCGACCGGGAGGCCGGGACCGGGAAAGGGCGGAGTCCACGGGTCTCCGCGGCGATCGACATCGAGTTGGTCTCCAGGCGTCTTTGTGACGCACACGGTACACGAACGAACGCCGCGTGTCTATGGTTCGTATTGGGTTTGTTCAATCCGCTGCCGCCCGCTGCCGGCCTCGCCGGAGAGGCGGGGCTGCGGAAGCGCGCGCGTCAGCCGTCGATGCGCTCGACGACCGTCGCGATCCCCTGGCCCACCCCGATGCACAGGGCCGCGACCCCGTACCGCGAGCCGCGCCGGGCCATCTCATGGACGAGCATCGTCATGAGGCGCGCACCGCTGGCGCCGAGCGGATGCCCGAGCGCGATCGCCCCGCCGTTCACGTTCACCCGCGACTCGTCGAGGCCGAGCTCGCGCACGCAGGCGACCGACTGGCTCGCGAACGCCTCGTTGAGCTCGACGAGGTCGACGTCCGCGACCGACAGGCCCGCCCGCTCGAGCGCCTTCCGGATGGCCGGGATCGGACCGAGCCCCATGACCGATGGATCGACGCCGGCGACTGCCGTCGAGACGATGCGGGCCATCGGCCGGAGCCCGAGCTCGCGCGCGCGCTCCGCCTCGACCAGCACGAGGGCACTCGCGCCGTCGTTGATCCCGGAGCTGTTGCCGGCCGTCACGCTGCCGCCATCCCGGAACGCCGGCCGGAGCTTCGCGAGCGCCTCGGCGGACGTGTCGGCCCGCGGATGCTCGTCGCGATCCACGACGATCGGCTCGACCTTGCGCTGCGGCACCACCACCGGCACGAGCTGTGCGCCGAACGCGCCGGATTCGATCGCCGCGACCGCGAGGCGCTGGCTCCGGAGCCCGAAGGCGTCCTGGTCCTCGCGCGTGATCCCGCACTCGTCGGCCACCTTCTCGGCCGTCTCCCCGAGCGAGATCGTCCACTCCTTCGGCATCTTCGGGTTCACGAACCGCCACCCGAGCGTCGTGTCCTGCAGCTCGTGCGTGCCGCGCTCGAAGCCCGCCTCGGGCTTGCCCATGACCCACGGGGAGCGCGTCATGCTCTCCACCCCGCCGGCCACGACGACGTCGGCGTCGCCGACCATGATCGCCTGCGCCGCGGCGTTGATCGCCTGCAGCCCCGAGCCGCACAGCCGATTGACGGTCTGCCCCGCGACCTCGACCGGGAACCCCGCGAGGAGCGCCGCCATCCGCGCGACGTTCCGGTTGTCCTCGCCCGACTGGTTCGAGCAGCCGAGCACGACGTCCTCGATCAGTGCCGGCTCGATGCCCGCGCGTTCGACCGCGGCGCGGACCACGAGTGCGGCGAGGTCGTCGGGCCGGACGTCCTTCAGGGCGCCGCCGTAGCGCCCGATCGGCGTCCGGACCGCGCTGACGATCCAGGCTTCGCGCAGCGGACGGTGCAGGTCTCGGGGCATTGGTGCGTGGGCTCCTGATGCGATCGTCCGACGCGGGCGACGCAGCCGCGACGGCTGTGACCGCCGATTCTAGCCGCCGGGCCAATCGACCCGCGGGCCTCCCTCAGCGACCGACCCAGCGCGGAGGCCGCTTCTCCAGGAAGGCCTGCATGCCCTCCTTCTGGTCCTCGGTCGCGAACAGGAGGTAGAACAGGCGACGCTCCAGGGCCAGGCCTTCGTGCAGCGGCAGTTCCTGGGCCGCGCGGATGGCCTCGACCGCTGCCGCGACCGCGAGCGGCGGCATCGCGGCGACCTGCGCGGCCAGATCCAGCGCCGACTGCACGACATCGGCGGCCGGGACGAGGCGCGTCACGAGGCCATGTGCATCCGCCTCGCTCGCCGTCATGTTCCTGCCCGTCAGGATCAGCTCCATCGCGCGCGCCTTGCCGATCGCGCGCGTGAGCCGTTGCGTGCCGCCGGCGCCAGGCATGATGCCGAGCCGCAGCTCGGGCTGCCCGAACACCGCATCGTCGGCGGCCACGAGCATGTCGCACGACATCGCGATCTCGCACCCGCCTCCGAGCGCGACCCCGCGGACCGCGGCGATGGTCGGGGTCCGCACCCGCGAGAGCCGTTCCCACCGCGCGAACCGGTCGGACGCGAGCAGCCATCCCGCGGTCTCCTCGGCCATCTCGCGAATGTCGCCGCCCGCGGCGAAGGCACGCTCGCCCGCGCCCGTCACGACGATGCACCGGCACTCCGGGTCCGCGTCGAGCGCCTCGAACGCGTCGACGAGCTGGGCGATGGTCGCGGCGTCGAGCGCGTTCCGCACCTCCGGCCGGTCGATCGTGACCAGGGCCACGCCGTCGATCGGGCCTTCCGGGCCGCGGGCCGGGAACGCGAGCGTGATGCGGTGCACCTCGGCGCCCGGCGCAACGAACTCGTCGGCGAGCGGCTCATCGGCGACGGCGCCGGTCGTCTGATGCGCGTCACGGCGTTCGGTCGGCTCGTCGGTCACGATGCACCTCCAGTGTGGCGGTCGACGGTGGACGTCTCCAGCTCGCGGTCATCGGACTCCGGCGCCGCACGTGGCCCCGGCAGCATCGCCCCCGGCATCGGCGCGCGCCGCGGTCCGGTTCCTGCGGCGATGCGACCGGCCCGCGCGGCCGCGGCACGTTCGGTCGCGATGGCCGCGGTCGTGCGGTAGAACCGCTCGGCGATCTCTCCGAACAGGGTCGGGCGCAGCACCATCGCCTGGTGCCCGCAGTCCGGCACGATGCAGAGCTGCGCCTCGGGGAGCTGCCGGTAGAGCGCCACGGCGTGGTCGACCGGCACGAACACGTCCCGATCGCCGCACACGACGAGCGTCGGCACGCGGACACGACGCAGTTCTGCCGGCGACAGGACGGGTTCCCCGGGGATTGCCCGCGCGATCGCGCGCATGAGATCGCGCCACTTCCCCGGCCCCTGCACGGGGCCGTGCCGCCGCTCGAGCTGCGCGGCCCACTCCGGCTCCTGGCGCTCGATCCGGTCCGGGTCCATGAGCACGCGGGCGACGTGGGCGCGCGGCTCCGGCTGCGGGTCGACCCCGACCAGCACGAGCGTCCGCAACCGCTCCGCGTGCGCCGCGGCGAAGTGCAGCGCGGCGAGCCCGCCGAGGCTGAAGCCCGCCAGGTGGAACGTCGGCAACCCGAGCGCGTCGACCGTCGCGAGCAGGTCGTCGGCCAGGTTCGCCGTGGTGAGCGCGTCGGGCGAGTCGTACGAGCCGCCCGCCGTGCCGGCGTGACCCCGAAGGTCGACGAGGTACAGCCGGAACGCGCGCCGCATCAACGGGCGCTGTGCCGACCAGTCCTCGACCGCCGACGAGCTCGCGCCGTGCAGCAGGACCAGCGGCGGCCCGCTCCCCTCGGTGGTGACGTGGACATCGAGGCCGTTCGCTCGGACGGTCGGCATCGTCCCCGCTCCGGCCTACATGTCCGGCTTGCCGCGCAGGTCCGACGTGGCGGCCCGCTCGATGCGCAGGTAGCGGCCCCGGAAGTACAGGAGCGGCAGCCGGTCGTCGGTGTCGTGCGCGACGGACAGGACGCGGGCGACGTAGATCGTGTGGTCGCCGGCATCGACGGACTGCTCGACCTCGCACTCGAAGCGCGCGATCGCGTCGTCGAGGAGCGGCGTGCCGTGCTCGCCGGGATGGTGGGCGGCATTGCAGAACGCCGACCTGGGGAGCGCGGACGGGGCCCCGGCGAAGCAGTCCGAGAGGGCCTGGCTGTCCTCGCCCAGCACGTTGACCGCGAACCGGCGCGCGGAGGCGATCACGGGATGGATCGAACGCTCCTGTCCGATGCAGACGAGGACGAGTGGCGGGTCGAGCGAGACCGAGCTGAACGCGTTGACCGTCGTGCCCCACGCGTGCTGCCCGGGCTCGTGCGGCAGCTGCTCGCACGTGCCGTCGCCATCGTCGTCGCAGTACGCGGTCACGATCGTCACGCCGGTCGCGAACCGGCTCAGCGCCTCGCGGAACTCACGCGTGTCGACTCCGGGCTCGGCATCCCGGCTGCGGACCGCATCGCCCGGCACGCCGCCCGCGCTCGCCTCCGTGCCGGCGCGCTCGGCGCTCAACCCCGCGCCCCCCGTCCGACCACCGCTAGCCGCCCGCCCCGACCGGACCGGTCGGCCGTTCGTACCCCTCGGGCATGTTCGGCGTGTACCGGAAGTTCCCGGCCACGCCCGGTTCCGTCAACTCGTGCGGGTCGAGGATCGCGTCGAGGTCCTCCTGCGAGAAGACGCCCTTCTCGAGGACCAGCTGGCGGATCGTCTTGCCGGTGCGCACCGCCTCCTTGGCGATGTCGGCCGCGAGCCGGTAGCCGATGTACGGCGCCAGGGGGGTCGCCATCGCGCTCGACTGCTCGAGCAGATCGGCGCAGTGCGCCTCGTCCGCCTCGATTCCCCGGACGGCCTCGCGCGCGAACTGCCGGCAGCCGCTCGTCAGGATCGTGAGCGACTCGAGCGTGTCGTGGGCGATGATCGGCATCATCACGTTGAGCTCGAGCTGCCCGCGCGACGCGGCCCAGGCGACGCACGTGTCGTTGCCGATCACGTGGAAGCAGATCATCGAGAGGTTCTCGACCATGACCGGGTTCACCTTGCCCGGCATGATCGACGATCCCGGCTGCCGCGCCGGCAGGCGGATCTCGCCGAAGCCGGTGCGCGGCCCCGACGACATCAGCAGCAGATCCTCCATGATCTTCAGGAGGTCCACCGCGAGGCCGCGGATCGCCGCCGACACCTCGGTCATCGGCCCCATCGACTGCGTGGCCTGCACGAGGTGCTCGGCCGTGCGCAGGTCGTGGCCGGTCTGCTCGGACAGGAGGCCGATGACGCGCTCGATGTACTCGGGCTCGGCGTTGAGCCCGGTCCCGACCGCCGTCGCACCGATGTTCTGCTCGCGGATGGCGTCCGACGCGCGCTCGATGCGCTCCTTCGCCCGCCGCAGGGTGAGCGCGTAGGCGGCGAACTCCTGCCCCAGCCGGATCGGCACGGCGTCCTGCATGTGGGTCCGGCCCGACTTCAGGACGTGGTC
>JAKAAV010000129.1 GCA_021802185.1 Chloroflexota bacterium
ATGCGGCAGGAGCGGATGCGGTTCGAGGACGTCCCCGGCGGGCCGCACCTCGAGGAGCCGCCATACATGCTCGAGGTGCTCGCCGAGCTGTCGCACCTCGCGCGCCGCACTCCCGAGGTCAGCCAGCGTTCCGGGGTCAGCGTCCGCGTCAGCACCGCGAACCTCGAGACGTTGCTCGCCAACGCGTACCGGCGCGCCGTCAGGCTGCGGGAGGGCACGGCCTCACCTCGGATCAGCGACCTCGTCGCGCTCCTTCCGTCGACCACGGGCAAGATCGAGCTCGAGACCGTCGGCGACAACATCCCCGAGGAGCGCGTCGTGGAGCGGCTCGTGAATCGAGCCGTGCTCGCGGTGTTCGGACGCCGGCTGCCCGCGGACGCCGTCGACGACATCGTCTCCGCCTTCGACGGCGGGCTCACCGTCGAGACAGGGGAGTCCGTGCCCTCCCCCGACTACGTGAGCTGGGCGCACGAGATCCCCGGTCTCGGGCCGGCGGTGGCACGGCTCGGGGCAGGGGAGTCGCCGGCCGCGGTCGCCTCCGCGGTCGAGTTCGTGCTCGAGGGCCTGCACCTCCAGCGCCGGCTCAACAAGGAGCGGCGTACGGCGGTCGGCGGGGGAGGCACGTACCGCCGATGACCACCTCCGAGGGCGCGCCACGTCTCGCACCCGGGGCTCGGACGGCAAGCGGGCCCCGGCTCGGGCTCCCGAGCCGCACCGCCGTGCCGGCCGCGCTCGGGGCCGCCCGCGCCCGGACGGCGCCCGGGGCTCGGGTCGGGCCGCCGCGGCGGATCGCGGTCGTCGCGCGATGACCGGCCCGTTCGACGGCATGGGGTGGCAGCCCGCGCCGGGCGAGCTCGCCGGGCGCGGAGGCGCGCGATACGGGCGGTGGGACGGCACGCAGCGGCTCGACGCGATCGACGCGGAGGAGCTCCTCGACGCGCTGTCGGATGACGTCCTCGCGGACGGCGACCTGGACGACGCGCTTCGACGCGCACTGGACGAGGGGATCACCGGCCGCGACGGGGAGCCGCGGATCCCGGGGCTGCAGGAGCTCATGCGGCGGCTCGCGGAGCGGCGACGCGAGATGCTCGAGCGCCACGGGCTCGACGACGTCCTCGGAGACCTGCGGCGCCAGCTGCAGGAGATCGTCGACACCGAGCGCGCGGGGATCGAGCGGCGCCTTCAGGCGGCCGACCGACCGGGACCGGGCGATTCGCAGGCGTCGCGGCAGAACCCGCCCGACCCCGGACGGTCGGGACAGGCGCCGTCGCCGACCGGGTCGGATGCCGCACCGGAGGCCGGACCGGAAGGCGGCGAATCCGAGAGCGACACACCCGCCGACGGCGCGTCGGGCGGCGAGCAGGACGCGATGCGCCGGATGCTGCGCCAGATGGCGCAGCGCCGCCAGGTGAAGCTCGACTCGCTCCCTGATGGCGTCGGCGACCGGATCCGGGCCCTGGAGGAGTACGAGTTCCTCGAGCCGTCCGCGCGAGACGCGTTCCAGGCGCTGCTCGAGCGGCTGCGCGGGCGCATGCTCGACTCGACGTTCCAGGGCTTGGCCGACCGGCTGCGATCGATGCGACCCGGGGACCTGCAGGCCACGCGCGAGATGGTGCGCGACCTCGAGCAGCTGCTCCAGGAGCGCCTCGAAGGCGGGAACCCGGACGCGAGCGGCTTCCTGTCGAAGTACGGCGACCTCTTCCCGGGAGCGCAGAACCTCGACGACGTCATGGAGCAGCTCGCCGACCGGATGGCGGCCATGCAGTCGCTGCTGCGGTCGATGACCCCCGAACAGCGGCAGGAGCTCGGGTCGCTGATGGATGCGCTGCTCCGGGACGATCGCCTCCGCTACGACCTTGCGCGGCTGGCTGGGATGCTCGACAGGTTGCTTCCGAACGGCCTCGGCGATCGGTTCCCCTTCCGGGGCGACGAGGAGCTCGGGCTGGAGCAGGCGCTCGACGAGATCGGCACGCTCCAGCGGCTCGACCGCCTGGGCGAGCAGCTCTCGGGCGCCGACGACCCGCCTGCGCTGGCCGACGTCGACCCTGCGGAGGTGGCGCGACTGCTCGGGCAGGAGTCGGCCGACGACCTCGCGGCCCTCCAGCGCGCGGCGAAGGCGCTCGAGGACTCCGGATACGCGACCCGGAACGGCGACCACCTCGAACTGACGCCGAGGGGGCAGCGCAGGATCGGGCAGAAGGTGCTCGACGAGGTGTTCGGACGGCTTGGGCGGGACGCGTTCGGTGGGCACCCGCTGGCGAGAAGCGGCGGCCTCGGCGAGCGCACCGGGGCGTCGTCCCCGTACGAGTTCGGGCGCCCGTTCGACCTCGACCTCCGGGCGACGCTCGACCGCGCTGTCGCGCGCGAGGCGTCGAGCCGCGGCCGCGCGCGAGGCGCGGTCTCGCTGGAGCCGGGCGACTTCCAGGTCCACGATGCCGAGGAGTCGACCTCGGCGTCCACCGTCCTGTTGCTCGACATGAGCCGCTCGATGCTCCTGCGCGGCTGCTTCCTGGCCGCGAAGAAGGTCGCGATCGCGCTTGACACGCTCATCCGGACCCGCTACCCGCGCGACACCCTGCACGTCGTCGGGTTCGCGTACGTGGCTCGCGAGATCCAGCCCGGGACCCTCTCGACGTTGTCGTGGCACGGCCACGAGTACGGGACGAACCTCCAGCACGCGCTGCTGCTCGCGCGCCGCCTCCTGTCGCGGGACGCGGCGACGAACCGGTCGATCATCGTGATCACGGACGGCGAGCCGACGGCACACATCGAGGACGAGCGCGTGGAGTTCAACTACCCGCCCACGCGACGCACGATCGAGGAGACGTTGCGCGAGGTGGGCCGCTGCACGCGCGACGGCATCACGATCAACACGTTCATGCTGGAACGGTCGCGCACGCTCGGCGAGTTCGTCGATCGGGTGAGCCGCATGAACCACGGGCGCGCCTTCTACGCGAGCCCGGACCGGCTCGAGGAGTTCGTGCTCGTGGACTACCTCGACCGGCGGACGCGGCGGGTCGCCTGAGGGCGGGGCCGCGCCCGGCGGCGCCGGCGAGGGCCTCGGCACCGGATGCCCGACCGACGAAGGACAGGCGGCTGGCGCGGCGCGTGGACCTCGGCACCTCGGTGGCGCGCGGTAGGATTCCGGCCGTAGCGAACGAACGCGACGCACCGTCGCCCCACCACGGCGTCCCGCCATCGGAGGATCCAATGCCTCAGCCCACTGTTGCCGGCTCGCCGGCCCAGCTGCTGGACCTGCTGCGCGGCCTCGCCCATGTCGAGGGAGACCGGCTCGTCATCGAGGACGAGGCCGGGCTGCGCGATCGCGGCATTCGCGACCTCGCCTGGAGCGCCGCCTTCAGCAGCGACCAGTCCACGGTGGACGCAGCGCGGTGGATCGTCTGGGAGGTGTCGCAGACGCTCGGTGCGCGCTCCGCGAGCATCCACGACCTGTACATGGCGCGCGGCCGTGGCGAGGTCACGGGCTTCACCGTGCCGGCGATGAACCTGCGGACGCAGGTCTTCGACATGGCGCGCACGGTGTACGAGGTCGCGCAGCGGCACGACGTGGGGCCTGTCATCCTCGAGCTCGCGCGCAGCGAGCAGGAGTACACGTACCAGCGCCCCGGCGAGTACATCACGAGCTGCCTGGCCGGGGCGATCGCCGCGGGCTGGCGCGGTCCCGTGTTCGTGCAGGGCGACCACTACCAGTTCAACGCCAGGAAGTACGCCGCCGACGGCGAGGCCGTCACCGAGGCGCTCCGGAAGGCCATCCGCGAGGCGCTGTCCGTCGGGTACGGGAACATCGACATCGACAGCTCCACGCTCGTCGACCTGTCGCTCGGGAGCGTCGACGAGCAGCAGCGCACGAATTACACGCGTGCGGCGGAGCTCGCCGCCCTCATCCGCGAGATCGAGCCGCAGGGGTTGACCGTCAGCATCGGCGGCGAGATCGGCGAGGTCGGCAAGCAGAACTCGACGGAACCCGAGGTGCGCGCGTACCTCGACGGGTTCGCGCGCGAGTTCGCGGCGCGCGGCGCGGCCGGGAAGCCCGGTCTCTCGAAGCTGAGCATCCAAACGGGCACGAGCCATGGCGGGGTCCCGCTCCCCGGCGGCGGCGTCGCCCAGGTCAAGGTCGACTTCGACACGATCAGGCGTCTGTCGGCGATCTGCCGGGAGTACGGGCTCGCGGGCGCAGTGCAGCATGGGGCCTCGACGCTGCCCGACGAGCTGTTCCACCGGTTCCCCGAGGTCGACACGGCGGAGATCCACCTCGCGACCGGCTTCCAGAACACGCTGTACGACCACCCGGCGACGCCGAGGGCGCTCCTCGACGAGGTCGAGGTGTGGGTCCACGCGAACGCTGCCGACGAGCGCAGGGAAGGCGAGACCGAGCAGCAGTTCGTCTACAAGACCCGCAAGAAGGCGCTCGGACCGCTCAAGCGGCGCCTGTGGGAGCTCGAGACCAAGGACGAGATCCTCGTCACGCAGGCCGAGAAGATCGAGCTGCTCTTCCACGAGCTGCGCGTGAACGGAACGCGCGACCTGCTCGACCGGTACATCAAGGCGCCGGAACGCCATCGCCCCGCGCCGGAAGCGCTGAGGACGGCCACCGCCGCCTGACCGCCGCGGCGGCCCGGGCTCTACGCGCCGGCCGCGGCCATCGCCTCGGTCAGCACCTCGAGCGCGTGGTCGATCTCGTCGGACGTCGTCACGAGCGGCGGGATCAGCCGGACGACCTGCCCCCACGTCCCCGCCGAGAGCACGATCACGTGCCGCCGCAGCGCCTCGGCGATCACGCGGTGGGCGAGGTCGGGGTCGGGGGTCCGGGCGTCGGGCGCGTCGGGGTCCACGAACTCGAGCGCGACCATGAGCCCGAGGCCGCGGACGTCGCCGAGCCGCGGAAAGCGGCCGCGGACGGCGCGGAGGCCATCGAGCAACTGGCGGCCGCGCTCCCGCGCATTGTCGACGAGCCGCTCGTCCTCGATGACGTCGAGGGTCGCGTTCGCCGCCGCACAGGCGACCGCGTTCCCGCCGTACGTCCCGCCATGCGCGCCCGGGGCCCATGCGTCCATGAGCTCGCGCCGCGCGAGGATCCCGCCGAGCGGCAGCCCGGAGGCGATCCCCTTCGCCACGATCATGATGTCCGGCACGACGCCGACGTGCCGGACCGCGAACAGCTCTCCCGTCCGGCCGAACCCCGTCTGGACCTCGTCGGCGACCAGCAGGATCCGGTGGCGAGTCGCGATCTCCCGCAGGCGCGGCAGGAACCCGGCCGGCGGCACGACGTACCCGCCCTCGCCGAGCACCGGCTCGACGACGATCGCGGCGACCTTCGACGGCGAGACCACCTGCGCGAACAGGAGCTCGAGCTGGGCCTCCCAGTCGCACGTGCACGCCGACGGGTCGTGCGGGCCTCCGCTCGCCCGGTAGCAGTACGGGTACGCGGTGTGATACACGGACCCGGGGAGCGGCTCGAACGCGCCGCGGATCGAGACGCGCGACGTCGTGAGCGCCATCGTCTGCGCCGAGCGGCCGTGGAAGCCGCCGCGGAACGCCACGATCGCGGGCCGCCCCGTGGCGGCGCGCGCCAGCTTCACCGCCGCCTCGACGGCCTCCGCGCCCGAGTTCGCCAGGAACGCCTGCCAGCCGTCGCCAGGCAGCACGTGCCGGAGCCGCTCGTACAGCCGCAGGCCTGGCTCGTGATAGACGATGTTCTGCTGCCCGTGGAGGAGCTTCGCGGCCTGTGCCTGCACGGCCGCGACGACGCGCGGGTGCGCATGCCCGGTGTTGGTGACGCCGATCCCCGAGCTGTAGTCGAGGTACCGCTCGCCGTCGACCGTGACGAGCCACGACCCCTCGCCCCGATCGACGACGAGGTCGGTGTAGCGCGACCACACGCCCGGGACGACGGAGCGGTCGGGGAGCGCGGGGGATTCGATCACGGCAGGCCTCTCCCTCAGAACGTGGGCGGAGTGTTGACCCAGACGAGCCGCGTCTCCTCTGCGGAGAGGGCGTGGAACCGGTGCGGCAGCGTCGACGGGAACGTGATCGCGTCGCCGTCGGAGAGCTCGTAGTACTCGTGCTCGCCGAGCCAGACGCCGACGCTGCCCGTCAGCACGAGCATGAGCTCCTCGCCCGGGTGGGCGTACCAGCCGTCGCTGCTGGCCCCGGGAGACAGCACGAACAGCTGGCCCTCGAGGGCCGTCGGCGCGTTCGACAGGTCCTCCATCCGCACGCCGGTCGTGCCGAGCTCGACGACGCGTCGCTCGTGCGCGCGCACGACCCGGCCGGCGCTCGCGATGGGCGCACGCGTCAGCTCCGCGACGGTCGTGCCGCAGGCCGCCGTGAGCCGCTGCAGCGCCGCGAGCGAGACGCCGCTGAGGCCGCGCTCGAACGAGGAGATGAAGCTGGTCGACAGCGAGGTCGCGGCGGCCACCTGCCGGAGCGTCATGCCTCGGCGCAGCCGCAGCTCGCGGTACCGCGCGCCGGTGGTCTCGCCGGGCCCGTCGCGCCCCGGTCCGCGTTCGGTCCCATCGGCCGGCCTGCCGCCCGTGGCGTCCGACAGGAGGCGGTGGATGGCCGGCGCGTTGAGGTGCGCCGCGCGGAGCCGGGCG
>JAKAAV010000130.1 GCA_021802185.1 Chloroflexota bacterium
CGCCGACTGTCGGCCGCCTGCGTTTCGCGTGATGGTCGCGAGCGAGGTGGCTCGGTCGGTCAGCGATGTCTGCGCCGAGAAGGTCGCGGGCTGGACGCGCCACGACCGGAGGTCGATCCGCGGTCGCGGCTGGACGCCGAACGACGGCACGGCGATGCCGTCCTGCAGCGCAACGGGCACGCCGCCCACCCGGGCGAGCGAGAGCGTCGGCGGGAGCGTGCCCGCCGCCGCGACTGGGACGCATCCGGCGAGCGCGATCGGCAGGAGCAGGAGGATCACGGCCGAGGCGGCGACTGCGCGGCGTGGACTGGGCGGGTGCCATCGCGGCATCGTTCGCCCGAAGCGGTCGCGCCTGTCCGCGTGCCCGCGATCAGAAGTGCGACGCGCTCAGCAGCCATCGGCCCCCGACCCGCGCGAGGCTCCAGCTGCCCCAGTATCGCACCCAGCTCGGAGACACCGTCCGGTACTCGACGAACCGGACCGACACGACCGCGCTCGATCCCGTGACGCGCGAGGTTGCCAGGCGCTCGATCGAGATCCGGGTCGTGTGGGCGAACCGACGGTCGATGTACTCGGAGGGCGAGTATCTGCTTCGCATCGCGGGCGTCTCGAGCGCCGCGGCGTCGGCGAACCTGTGCTCGGCCACGAGCCGGTAGAAGGCCGCGACGACCTGCGTCGGCGACGCCGCGGGCGACAGGATGTCGGTGGCGACCGGGGTGGCCGAGGGCGATGCAGACGGGGCGGGAGCGGTGATCGCCGCCGCCGAGGCCGGCGGGCTGGCGCCCGACTCGCCGCCGAGTACGGCCACCGAAGACGGCGAAGGCGCCGTGCCCAGCAGTACCGGGCGGACCGGTGCGAGCAGCGCGACCGCGGCGAGGATCCCGGCGACGAGCAGTATGGCGGCGAACGCCGCCGCCCCGATGCCGCCCCCACCGACTCTCAGGCGTGGCGACGGGCGAGCGGAGCGCATCCTGGACGCGATGAGCGGGTCCGGGCGCGTCCCCATGCTGACGAAGGTGCCGTGCGGGCGCCCGTCCACGCCCGGCTCCGTCCTGTCGGGTTCGGCGCCACGCAGGTCGCCGCGACCGGGCTCGAGCGACATGGCGACAGTGAAGACGCTCGAGGGCCGAAGGAGCGGCGGGGCTGCGGCGCGCCGCCTAGCGACGGCGTTGCAGCGGGACACGACGCGTCAGTGCCGGCGCCGTGCCTGCGTCCGTGCCACTGAGACGGCGTTGCGGCCGCTGCGGCCGCGACGCGATCTGCTGCTCCGTCATCCTGGCTACTGGCTCACGACGACCGTGTCGTAGTCGACGACGAAGGCGCTGGCCGAGCTGTCGTTGTGGGCGTGCAGGTAGAGATAGCCGCTCGTCCAGGCCAGGCCGTCGGACAGCGCCGAGGCGCGCAGGCTCAAGGTGCCGCCCACGGGACCCTCCCACAACGAGACCATGCCGGCGCTGACCTGCAGCTGGAACTGGCGCAGGCCGCTCGTCATCGTCTCGGGCCCCGACCAGAGCGTCGTGACGGTGCCGCCGCCGCTGCGCGTGACGAGGCTGAGCGTGCCCGCGCTGACGCGCACGCGCAGGTAGTCGGACGCGCTCACCGCGTTGCCCGACGGGATCGTCGGCAGCAGCATGAGCGAGGCGACCTGCGAGCTCGTGGCCGAGGTGCTCATCTGCCAGCCGAACGTCACCGCGCTCGAGGCCCACGAGGGCTGGATCGGAGCGCGTGCCTGGACATACTCCCAGAGCCCGTTCTGGGCCGACGAGAGCGCGTCGGTCGCCTGCAGCAGGTTCGACTCGATGACGGCCCCCGATCCGGATCCGCCGGCCGTCTGCGTGACGGTCCAGCCGGTCGGCGCGGAGCCGTCGGTCCTGCTGAAGTCGTCGCTGTACAGGACGGAGGGCGACGGGCTGGGCGAGGGTGAGCCGGTCGGGCTCGGCGTCGGCGTCGGGCTCGGGCTGGGGGTCGGGGTCGGGCTGGCCGATGGCGACGGCGTCGGGCTGGGGGACGGGCTGGGGGACGCGCAGTACGCAGTCGAGCCGGACGGTGTGACGTTCACGGAGAACTCGCTCGTGTTGCCGTTCGGGTCCGTCGC
Source organism: Chloroflexota bacterium (assembly GCA_021802185.1). Taxonomy (GTDB): domain Bacteria; phylum Chloroflexota; class Limnocylindria; order Limnocylindrales; family CSP1-4; genus JAJYNJ01. The sequence continues at coordinate 2,096 of JAKAAV010000130.1, forward strand.
GGTCGCGGTCACCGGCCCTCCGATCGCGAGCCCGCCGATGCACCAGGTTCCCGACGAGGTCGCGGTCGTCGAGCCGAGGAACGTCGTCCCTTCGCCGTTCGGCGTGCCCGTGTCGGCGGTCGCGGAGAACAACTCGACCGTCGACGCCGCGGGCGCCGTGCCCATCGCCGACGTGCTCGAGACGGCCGTGATCACGGGGAAGTCCATGCCGTCGTTGCCGATGGTCGTGTTCGTGTCGTTCCCGTCGTTCGGGTTGACGCCGGTGACCGGCTGGAGGTCGATGCCGAGGCCGGTGTTCGCCCACATCCGGTTCTGGCTGATCCGGTTGTCGTTCGTCGGGGTCGTGACGCCCGATGGCTCCTCGACGACGACGCCCTCGACGCCGCTGCCGGCCACGATGTTGCCCCGGACGGTGTTGGACTCGGCGCCGTTCGTGATCCACACGCCGACGTTCCGGTTGCCGTCGAGCGTCGTGCCGGACGCGTCCGTCCCGATGCGGTTGTCGGTGATCGTGTTGCCGTCCGTGCCCTGGTCCTGGATGAGCACGCCGTTCGTGGCGCTGGCGCTGATGATGTTGCCGCTCACGAGCGTGCCGGAGGCGCCGCTCCAGATGTGGACGTTGTTGTCGCCGCCACCGATCCACTGCGTGCCGTTCGCGCCGAGACCGATGATGTTGTCGACGATCTGGGTCCCGGTCGTGCCGGGGCGGCGGATGTAGAACGCGTCGCTGAGGTTGCCGCTGACGACATTTCCAGCGCCCGCGGCGGTCCCACCCACCAGCGTGTTGCATGCCCCGTTCTGGATCTTGATGCCTGTCACGCCGTTGTCGATCGCGAAGGAACCGGTCGGGTCGACGCCGACGTAGTTCCCCTGGATCGTGTTGTTGCACACGCCCTGGGCCGGCCCGTTCAGGCCGTCGATCTGCATCCCGTCGTCGTTGTTGCCCGAGATGACGTTTCCGGCGCCGGCGCTCGTGCCGCCGATCAGGTTGTTCTGGCCACAGATGTCGATGCTCAGCCCCTCGGCGAGGTTGCCATACGCACCCGGCCGCGCCCCGTTCGCATTGACGCCGATGTAGTTCCCCTCGACGACGTTGTTCGTCGGCGCGCGGCACGTCCCGTCGCTGTTCATGACACCGAGCAGCTGGACTCCCATGCCGGTGTTGCCGGAGTCGATGTTGCGCTCGGCGGCCGTCGTGCCTCCGATTCGGTTGCCGGACGACGCGCCCGCGATCTGGAGTCCATCGCCGGCGTTCCACATCCGGTCGAGGCCGTCCGCGGTCATGCCGAGGTAGTTGCCGACGACCACGTTGTCGTTCGAGTCCTGGATCTGAACGCCGTTTCCGGTCCACCCCTCGATCGTGCCTGACACGACGTTCCGGTCCGCGCTCGTCGCGCCGCCGATCGTGTTCGACCCGCCGCCCTGGATCATGATGCCGATGTTGCGGTTGCCGGCCGCGGTGGTCCCGTCGGCGGTCCCGACCCAGTTCCCGGCGATCGTGGCGCCGGTCGCATACCACAGCAGGATCCCGTACCCGCCGAAGTTCGTGACGGAGAGGCCGCGAACGGTGTCGCCAGTCCCGCCGATCGCGAGGCCGGCGTTGGAATCGGACGAGTTGGGATCGTTCAGCTGGATACCGTGCGCCCCGCCGCTGGGCTGCGTCGTTCCGTCGATGACGACGTTCGGCGCGGTCACGGTCGGCAGCTGCGTGGCCGGCTGGATGACCTGCGGGCCGCCAGGCGCGATGTCGAACGAGATCGTCCCGTTGCCACCGGCGGCGTTCGCGGCGTCGATGGCGGATCGCAGCGTGCACAGGGATGCCGTGCACGTGCCGGAGGTGTCCGCGGCCGAGTTCACGACCCAGCTGTTCGTAGCCAGGACGGTTCCGGGGCTCACGAGCCACAGCGGCGGCAGCCACAGCGCGGCGGACACGACGAACACGGCGAGCCTTCGCACCCCGACCCCTCCTTCGGCCGCCCGACCTCCGACTGCCGACTCCTCGTCGCCGGCGCCGTTCCCTCAGGCGCCGTTCCCCGAACCAAGGACGATACGGAGCGGTGGCCGCCGGCGAAAAGGAACGAAAGCCGTGCCGCGGCTTGCAGCCTTGGCGCAGTTTCATCTCACCGGCCGCTGTGACGGCACGCCGGGTCGGGCACGCCACCCCCGCGGGTCAAGACGCGCCCGACACCCATGGGCAACAGGCGCCCGTGGGTCAAGATGCGCCCTGCACCCGTGCTCGTCGGTCACCGACGGTCATCCCAATCGCGCTGCGCTGGGCCGGGGGCCTCGGTAGGATTCGCTGACGTGGTCGGATGCGCGTGAACCGGTTCCTCTCGCTGGCGGCCGCCGTCGGCGGGCTGCTCGGTGTCGGGCTCGCGCTCGTCGCCGCCGTCGCGCTGCGGCTGGTCGGGCTGACGGGCGACGTGCCCGTCCTCGGCGCGGGGCTGGTCGCGGGGATCGGGATCGGGCTGCTGGGCGGGGTCTGGGTCGAGCAGGCCGAGGAGATGCAGCGGCGCGACCGTCCGCGGCATGGGCGCGGCACGCCGCCGGGACGCGACCGCGACCCCGACGAGGAGCGGCGGACTCGACTGTTCGGCCCGCTCGCATTCGGGCTCACGTTCCTCACCGTCGGCACGGTCGCCGGGCTCAGCGCGGCGCAGCAGCTCTCGACCAACTCCACGTGGGCGCCCCTGGCAGGGCTCGCGTGGCTGACGCTCGCGATCGCCGGCGGCGCGGGAGGCATCGTGGCGGGTGCCGTCTGGCAGGTGGTGATCGAGCGGCTCCAGCAGATCGCGCCGCCCTCCTGAGCGCCGGCCGTCCCCGTTCCCCGGTCGCGACGCGGTTGACACCCGCGGCCGGGCGCCAATACACTCTCGCCCAATCGAACAACGGCGATGAACGGGACGAGTACCCGTCATCCCCCTCGATCCAGAGAGCCGGCGGTTGGTGCGAGGCCGGCACGAGGGCGGCGGCGAATGGACCCGGGAGCCTCCGGATCGAACGGCGCGATGCGGGACGACCGCGAAGCGGCAAGTAGGCTCCGGCGCAGAGCGCCAGCGATAGCGGGCAGCACCGATCGGAGGGGCGTCGAAGCGCCGTTCCCGTCGGCAACTTGAGTGCGGCGGCAACGCCGAACGCGGGTGGCACCGCGGAGGGTCTCGACCTTTCGTCCCGGCAGGACGGAAGGTCGTTCTGATTCCCGGCTCGCGTCGAGCGGCCGGATCGCCGGCCATTCCGACGAACGCCCGCAAGCCGGAGGCGCTCCAGATGCCGCACGCACGCCCGTACAGCCTCGTCGAGGCCCGTCGTCTCGCCGGCGGCGCCGACACCGTCCTTCTGCGCGCGTCGCGGGAGGCCGACCTCGAGACGCCGGTCGGCGCGTTCCTCGCGCTGGACGACGGCGGGCCCGCGTTCCTGCTCGAGTCTGTCGAGGGTGGCGAGCGCCTGGGCCGCTACTCGTTCCTGGGCGTCTCGCCGCGTCGCACCCTCGAGGTCCGCGACGGGGTGGCGCGCACGCTCACCCGTCCGCTGACCGTCGACGCATACGCGGCCGACCTGCCCGCCTCCGTCGGACCCGCGCCCGATCCCCTCGACGCGCTCCGGCGGTTCGTGCCGCGTCGCCGCGTCGCGCCCCTCGAGGGGATGCCCCGTTTCACCGGCGGTGCCGTGGGCGCGCTCGCATACGACGCGGTGGCGGCGTTCGAGCCGGTGCCGTTGCCGGACGCGGATCCGGTCGGCGCTCCGTCCGCGGCGTTCATGGAGAGCGACCTCGTCCTGGTGTTCGACCACCTCACGCACACGCTCAGCGCGATCGCGTCGCTGCACTCGGACGCACCGGACTTCGAGGGCCGCTACCGGATCGCGGAGCGGGCGGTGTACGAGGCGCTGGAGCGCGCCGGGGGACAGGCAGTGAGCGGCGGCGGCCGAGCGCGAGGAGGCGCGACGCCGGGCGGCAATGGCGCGACGACGCCGGGCCGGAGCGGCGGCACGGCACCGGGCAGGAGCGGCGGCACGGCACCGGGCCGCGACGGCGCCGTGCCGCGCGACGGGGCAATGCCCGCGGCGGGACAGACCGGCGCCATCGGCCCCGGCGGCCCATCGCCGGAGCTGACGGGCGACGGCCTCCTCGACCGCCACGGAGCGACGAGCTTCGATCGGGACGCCTTCGAGAAGGCGGTGGTGCAGGCGAAGGCGGCGATCACCGCGGGCGAAGCGATCCAGATCGTGCTGGCACGCCGGCAGTCGTTCCCGGTCCCGCCCGGGTCGGACGGCCGTCCGCTCGATGGCCTCGCGCTCTCCCGGGCGCTGCGCCGCGTCAACCCGAGCCCGTACCTGTTCTTCGTGCGCACGCCCTCGTTCGAGGTCGTCGGCGCCAGCCCCGAGCTGCTCCTGCGCGTCGAAGGGGACCGCCTCACGACGCACCCGATTGCCGGCACGCGGCCGCGCGGCGCGGACGACGACGAGGACGAGCTGATCTCCGAAGAGCTCCAGCGTGACCCGAAGGAGCGCGCCGAG
>JAKAAV010000131.1 GCA_021802185.1 Chloroflexota bacterium
TCACCGGCTTCGCGAGGCGCTTCCCGGTCCGCAGGTAGAACGGCACGTCGGCCCAGCGCCAGTTCTGGATGTGCAGGCGCAGCGCGGCAAACGTCTCGGTCGTCGAGTCCGGCGCGACCTCCGGCTCCTCGCGATACCCCGGCACCGGCTTCCCCGTGACCCAGCCCGGGCCGTACTGGCCGCGCACGACCTCGTGTGCGACCCGCTCCTCGGACCAGTCGCAGTCGATCGCGCGCAGCACCCGGAGCTTCTCATTTCGCAGGTCGTCGGCGTCGAACGCGATCGGCGGTTCCATCGCGACGAGGCTCAGCAGCTGCAGCATGTGGTTCTGGAGGATGTCGCGGCTCGCTCCGGCCTCCTCGTAGAACGCCCCGCGTCCCTCGACGCCCAGCGACTCCGCCACGGTGATCTGCACGTGGTCGACGTAGCGGCGGTTCCAGATCGGCTCGAAGATCCCGTTCCCGAACCGGAAGACCAGCAGGTTCTGGACCGTCTCCTTGCCGAGATAGTGGTCGATGCGGTAGACCTGCGACTCCTTGAACACGTGCTGGACGTCGCGGTTCAGCTCGCGTGCCGACTCGAAGTCCTGCCCGAACGGCTTCTCGATGACGATCCGCGCCCACCCGTGCCCGCGGCCCTCGGCGTCGAGCGACGCCTTGCCGAGGTTGTCGATGATCGTGGGGCCGAGGCTCGGCGGCGTGGCCAGGTAGAAGAGCCGGTTGTCCCGCGTCCCGCGCGCCGCCGACAGCTGCTCCAGCCGCTGGCTCAGCCGCTTGTACGCGTCCTGGTCGTGGAACTCGCCCTGCTGGTAGAAGATCCCGGCCGCGAAATCGTCCCAGATCGCGTCCTGGATCGGCACCCGCGAGAACTGCGCGACCGCATCCTTCAGCCCGGCCCGGAACTGCTCGTCGGTGTACGGCCGGCGGGCGAAGCCGACCACCGTCGTCTCGGCCGGGAGCAGGCCGACGCGCCGCAGGTTGTAGAGCGCGGGCAGGATCTTGCGGTGCGTCAGGTCGCCGGTCGCGCCGAACACAACGACACAGGCAGGCTCGGGCACACGCTCCAGCCGGAGCCCGGCGCGGAGCGGGTTCGCCTGCGGCCGCGGGGCCGCAGTCCGGGTCAGCGTCGCCGCGCGACGTGGCATCGAGGACCGCCTTTCGTTCCCGGCCGCGCTCGGCGTGCCGCTCGTGCCCGATCGCGCGTGCCGCTCGTGCCCGATCGCGCCGGGCGTGCACTCGGGCCCCGGGGAATCGCGAGGACGCCGCGCACCGTCATTCGAGCACCTGCTCGAGCGTGTGGCGGAGGGCGTCGAGGCCGGTCCCGGGGTCATCCGAGCAGTCGACGCGGAGAACGGGCAGGTCGTGGGCCTCGAGGGCCTGGAAGTCGCCGATCGCCTGCGCGTCGATCAGCGTGCCGAAGCTGTATCCGGCGCCCGGCACGGGCAGGTCGCGCGGGTGGCGGGCGACGAGCTGGAGGAACCACCCGATCGGCGCGCCGCCCTTGTGGAGCTGCCCGGTCGAGTGCAGGAACCGCGGCCCGTATCCGAGCGTGGTCGCGTGCCGGGTCCTGTTCCGGAGCAGCACCCGGATCGCCTCGAGCGTCTCGCTGCGCTCCGCGCTCGGCGCCATGTACGCCTGGATCGCCATGTAGCCGTTCGGCTTCACGCGCTCGAGCTGGCGCCGGAGCTCCTCCTGCACGGACCCGTCCTGCGCGCTGAGCCGGAGCGCGGCGTCGCCGACGAGCGTCAGCGGCCCCTCGCTCGCAAGTGGCTGGAACGCGGGGAGCGTGCCGTGCTCCCGGTACTGCGCCAGCACGCGCTTCGTGTTGTCCTTCGACTCCGTCACGTTCGGCTCGTCGAACGGGTCGATGCCGAGCACGGCGCCGGCGACGGCCGTCGCGAACTCCCAGCGGAAGAACTCCGCACCGAGGCCGAGGTCCTGGCCGACCTCGATCTCGAGGACCGGATGGCCGGCGGCGACGAGCCCGTCGATCAGCGGGTCGGTCGCGTCGCGCCACCCGGGCGTGCCCGAGAGGATCATCCGCACGAAGGCCCGGTCGGGGCCGTAGACCTCCGGGGGGCCGAGCGGCTCGCGGTCGATCGGGACGATCCCGACACCGTGCTTGCCGGTGCTCTCCGCGATGAGCTGCTCGACCCAGGCGCCGAATGGGGCGATCGCCGGGTCGGCGATGAACGTGAGCTTGTCGCGGCCCGCCTTCGCGAGCGCGCCGATCGTGGCGCCGAGCACGAGACCGGGGTTGTCGGGATGGTCCGCCCGGCACGCATCGGCCATGTCCTGGCCCTGCCGGAGCAACTGCTCGAGGTCCAGGCCGAGCAGCGCCGCGGGGACGCACCCGACGTACGTCAGGGCGCTGTAGCGGCCGCCGACGTCGGAGGCGTTCAGGAAGATCTCGCGGAAGTCGTTGTAGTGCGGGATCGACTCCATGCTCCGACCGGGATCGGTGATCGCGGCGAAGTGCAGCGAAGGCCACGAGATCCCGCGGCCGTGGGCCTCCTGATCCCAGAACGAGGCGAGGAAGCTGAGCGTCTCGGTCGTCGTGCCGGACTTCGTCGAGATCAGGTAGAGAGTGGTCGCCGGGTCGAACGACTCGCGGGCCCAGCGGAGCGCGTCCGGGTCGGTCGAATCGAGCACGTGCACGGGCGTGCCGGCGCCGGGCGCGACGCCGTAGGTCGCGGCGAGCACCTCGGGAGCGAGCGAGCTGCCGCCCATCCCGCACAGCACCGCCTGCTGGAAGCCCTGCTCGCGCACGCCATCGGCGAACGCACGGAGCTCGTCGACGTTGTCGAGGAACGACCGCGGCGCGTCGAGCCAGCCGAGCCGGTTGCGGATCTTCGCCTGGACCGGCTCGTCGGCGGACCAGACGGTCGGGTCGCGGTCCCAGATGCGCGACGCCCAGCGGTTCTCGACCGCGCTGCGCAGCGCCGCATCGACGGGTTCGCGCAGCTCGTCCGGCAGCGAGAACCCCGTCACGTTGAGCCTGCCGCTCATCGTCGTCCTCCCCGTGTCACGCGCCACGCCCGTTCAGTGCTTTGCCGCGTGCGGCGCGAGGCCGGCCGGCTCGGTCGCGATCACGCCGTGCACGCGACCCTCGACGACCCCCTGCGCCACCTGCACGAGGTGATCGGCGGTGATCCCCAACGCGTCCATGACCTGGGTGCCGGGTGCCGACAGCCCGAACGTCTGGACCGACACCATCGCGCCGTGCGGCCCGACCCAGCGGTCCCATCCGAGAGAAACCCCCGCCTCGATGCTCACGCGCGCCGTCACGTCCGGCGGCAGGACCTCGTCGCGGTACGCGGGTGCCTGCTCCTCGAACAGCTCCCAGCACGGCATCGACACGACCCGGGTCGGGACGCCGCCGGCCTGCATGCGATCTCGCGCCGCCATCGCGTGCTGAAGCTCGGAGCCGGTCCCCATGAGGATCAGCCGCGGCTCCGTCGCCTGACCGTCGGCGCCCGTCGCGTCGGCGAGCACGTAGCCCCCGCGCGCGACGCCCGCCATCGCGTGCTCCTGCGTCCCGGTCAGCACCGGCAGCTTCTGGCGCGACAGCGCGAGCGCGATCGGTCCGTCGCTCCGGTCGATCGCGGCGCGCCACGCCGCCACCGTCTCGTTCGCGTCGCCCGGGCGCATCACCCAGAGGTTCGGGATCGCACGCAGCGCCGCGAGATGCTCGATCGGCTCGTGTGTCGGCCCGTCCTCGCCGAGCCCGATCGAGTCGTGCGTCCAGACGTAGATGACGTGGAGCCGGGACAGCGCAGCGAGCCGGACGCTGCCGCGCATGTAGTCGCTGAACGTCAGGAACGTGCCGACGTACGGGATGTAGCCGCCGTGATACGCGATCCCGTTCCCGATGCCCCCCATCGCGTGCTCGCGGACCCCGAACCGGATGTTCCGGCCCGCGCGGTCCGTCGGGCCGTACTGCGAACCGTCCTTGATATCGGTGAGGTTGCTCTCCGACAGGTCGGCCGAGCCGCCGAAGAGATCCGGCACGCTCTTGGCGATCGCCTGGATCGCGGCGCCCGACGCCTGTCGCGTCGCCTGCGCCTGGTCCGGTCCGAACGAGGGGAGGTCGCGGTCCCAGCCGTCCGGGAGCTGCCGCGCGAGCCGCCGCTCGAGCTCGGCCGCCTCGGCCGGGAACTCGCGCCGGTACGCGTCGAAGCGCTGCCGCCACTCGTGGACCCACTCGTCGCCCTGCTGCACCGCGTCGCGGAAGACCGACAGCGCGTCGTCGGGAACGTAGAAGTGGCGATCCGGGTCCCAGCCGTACGCCTCCTTCGTGAGCCGCACCTCGTCCTCGCCGAGCGCCTGTCCGTGCGCCTTCGACGTGTCGTGGCGGTTCGGCGACCCGTACCCGATGTGGGTCCGGACGGCGATGAAGCTCGGACGCGGATCCTGCCGCGCGGCGGCGACCGCGTCCGCGATCGCGTCAAGGTCGTTGCCGTCCTCGACGTGCCGCGTGTCCCAGCCGTACGCGTCGAAGCGCTCGACGACGTTCTCGCTGAACGCCCATGCCGTCGGGCCATCGAGCTGCACGTGGTTGTCGTCGTAGAGCGCGACGAGCTTGCCGAGGCGCAGGTGGCCGGCGAGACTCGCGGCCTCGGACGCGATGCCCTCCTGCATGTCGCCGTCGCTGCAGATCGTGTACGTCCAGTGATCGACGATCGCGTGTCCGGGCCGGTTGAACTCGGCGGCGAGGTGCGTCTCCGCGATCGCCATGCCGACGGCGTTCGCGAAGCCCTGGCCGAGAGGACCCGTCGTCGCCTCGACGCCCGGCGTCAGGCCGTACTCGGGGTGTCCGGGCGTCCGCGATCCGAGCTGGCGAAACCGCTTGATCTCGTCGAGCGAGAGGTCGTAGCCGGTCAGGTACAGCAGCGAGTAGAGCAGCATGCTGCCGTGCCCCGCGGAGAGCACGAACCGGTCGCGGTTCGGCCACGAAGGGTCGTGCGGGGCATGACGCAGGAAGCGCGTCCACAGGACGTACGCCATCGGGGCGGCGCCCATCGGCATGCCGGGGTGGCCGCTGTTGGCCGCCTGGACGGCGTCGATCGAGAGGGTTCGGATGGTGTCGACGGCGAGCCGGTCCGGCCGGGTCGGCGCTACGGTCATCGGGTGAGAACCTCGCTAGGCGGGAGACGGTGGCCGGTGAGGGGCGACGGCCGGTTCATCGGCCGCGGCCGGGTCGGCCGGGCGTGCCTGGTCTCCGGGTACGACATTCGACGTAGCTTCGGTCGCGCCTACTATAGTCGCCGTCCGTGAAGCCGCCCCTCAGCCTCGCCCCTGCCTAACGATGGCCGGGATCGCGCGCCGTTCCACCGTTCGCGCCGCCGACGCCTCCCCCCAGGCGGTGCCGTCCGTCGTCGTGCTCGGCGACCTCATCCTCGACGTGACGACGGCCCTCCGCGAGCCGATCGCAGCGGGTACGGACGCACCCGCCACGATCCGGTTCCACCAGGGCGGGTCCGCGGCGAACACGGCGCGCACCCTCGCCCGCCTCGGGGCCCGCGTGTCGTTCGTCGGCTCGGTCGGCCGCGACGCGTGGGGGAGCGCCCTCGTGCGATCGCTCCGCGATGCCGGCGTGGCCGTGCACGCCCCCCGCGTGCCCGCCGCCACCGCGCGGATCGTCGTGCTCGTTGCCACGGACGGGGAGCGGAGCTTCGCGACCGAACGCGGGGCCGCGGACGGACTGCAGCCGGGGCACCTGCAGGCGGCGTGGTTCCGGCGGGACGCGCTGCACATGCCCGCGTACTCACTGTTCAACCCGCCGCTGCGCGACGCGGCGTTCGCTGCGGCGGCGTTCATGCGCGAGGCCGGCGGGCTCGTGTCGGTCGATCTCGCCTCGCGCCGGCCGCTGCTCGCCCGTGGCCGGCAGGCCGCGCAGCGCGACCTGCGCGAGATCGCGCCCGATCTCCTGTTCGCGAACATGGACGAGGCCGCGGCGCTCGTGGGCGGTCGTGGACGCGATGCGCTGCTCGAGATCGCGCCGGTCGTGGCGCTCAAGCAGGGGTCGTCTGGATGCCTCGTGCTGGTCCGCCGCGGCTCGGACGTCATCGCGCTCGCCGTGGCGACGCGGGCGGTCGAGGCGACCGACACGACCGGGGCGGGAGACGCGTTCGACGCCGGTTTTCTGTACGCCTGGCTCTCGGCCTCCGCAGAGTCGCGACGCGATCCGCGAATCCTGCGGCTCGCCGCGCTCGCCGGGCATCGGGCGGCGCAGCGGCATCTCGCGACGGGGCAGCCCGAGCTGGAGCCGTAGGGCGGTACCGCTCGGCGCAGCGGGCCGCGCAATTGGTCCGGCGGATGGATCCCGTGCACGGAGCCCCAGCGCCCCGGAGCGGACCGATCCCGCGCAATCGATCCGGCGCAATCGGGTCGTCCCCATGGATGCGGCGGACCAGTCCCCACGCGGGAACCCGCCGACCCATCCAGCGCGCCGGTCCTCACACGGACGCGCCTTGTTTGCGCCCTCCGTGGTCGGTACACTCCGGCCACAGGGTCCCGGTCCGACCTCCGGTCGGATTCGGGCCACAGGTCCCGGTCCGACGTCCGGTCGGACTTGGGCCACGGGGTTCGGCAGAGTCGGCGGAAGATC